>NZ_JBTVYK010000004.1:0-188063 GCF_054788135.1 Streptomyces sp. O3 | reverse complement strand
ACGCGGGCACGACGGACGCGGGCACGACGGACGCGGGCACGACGGACGCGGGCACGACGGACGCGGGCACGACGGACAGACCTCGGCAGGTCCCCCGGATCGCGTTTTTCGACGTCGACGAGACGCTGCTCGCCGCTAAGACCATGCTCGACTTCTGGAACCACTGGACCCGGCTGACCGGTCCGGACCCGCGCGCGGACGACGAGTTGGCCACCCTGGTCCGCTCGGGCGCCGCACGGGCCGAACAGAATCGCGCGTACTACCGGCGCTTCGCCGGTGTGCCGCTCACCGATGTCCAAGAGGCCGCCCGGCAGTGGTACGCCGCATACCGGAACCGCCCCCGCCCCTACGTGACGGCCGGGCTGCGGGCCTTGGCTCGGCACCGCGAAGCGGGGCACGGCGTGGTCCTGGTATCCGGTTCGTCGTGGCCGATCCTGGCGCCCGTCGCCCAGGACCTCGGCGCCGACCAGGTGTTGTGCACCGAGCAGTACACCGACGACGGCATCCTCACCGGCGAGGTGCGCCACCCGATGATCGGCACGGCCAAGGCCGACGCCGTGACCGGGCTCGCACGGCGCCTCGGCGTGGACCCGGCCGACTGCTATGCGTACGGCGACCACAGCAGCGACCTCGCGATGCTGCGCGCCACCGGGAACGCGACGGTGATCGGGGCGGACCAGGTGCTGGCCAAGCAGGCCCGGCGCTCGGGCTGGCTGGTCCTACCGTCGGACGCCGGGCCCAAGCCAGGAGACTGCGGGGCGAGTTGACGTGGCATCGGTGTTGGGCCGGGCGCTGGGGTCCGACCCAACACCGCTGCCCCGCCTGGTCGCTGTCATCCCCAGACCCACAAAACATCCCTTCTGGAAGGTATATTTATGAACCGCCCACAGAACGCCCACAGGCCCGAAAGGGGACGCGATGGCAACCCAGGAGAGAGCCAGGCGCACCCGCGACCGGATACTGGACGCCGCCGCCGAAGAGTTCGCGGCATACGGCTACGCCGAGGCGACCCTGACGTCGGTGGCACTGCGCACCGGTATGACCAAAGGCGCCCTCTATGGTCACTTCACCTCCAAGGAGCACCTCGCCGAAGCCCTGGTGGCCCGGTCCGCGGACATTTGGCGGACGATCCCGTCCGCCGGTGAACACCCGGACCAGGACTGGGCGGTCGCGCTGGAGAGGTTCGGCTCCGAACTCGTCCGCCGACTCCGTACGGACGTCCGGCTGCGGGCCGTGCTTCGGCTGGCCGTGGACCGGCCTGCCCTGGCCCGGATCCCGCCGGACGCGCCCGAGGCGATCCGGCAGCACTTCGTGACCCTGGTCGAGCGCGCACAGCGGCAGGGTCCGCCATGTCGCGTACTGCCAGAACTCGCCGCGGAGCTGATGCTGGTGGCAGTGCACGGCGCGGTACAGATGTCATGGCAGGAGCCGCAGCACGACCCACTGCCCCGCTGGGAAGCCGCCTGGCGGACCCTGCTCGGCCTCCTCGCACCGGGGGCCGACCTCAAAACATACCTTCCAGGAGGAACTTAAGCCCTTGTCTTAGTGGCGCTGCCTCACTGGCGCTGCCTTAGCGGCGCTGCCTTAGTGGCGCTGCCTTCCGGCACTCGAAAAGGAGCAAGCATGACCGTCACCGATGAGCGGGCCATCACCCCGCACGAAGTCCCCCTGCTGTCGGACGACGTCGACGACATCGACATGAGGCACCTCCGGTACTTCCTGGCCGTCGTGCGGGCCGGCACCGTCTCGGCCGCCGCGCTGGAACTGCACATCGCCCAGCCGAGTCTGAGCCAGCAGATCCGCCGCCTCGAGCGCCGGATCGGTGTGCCGCTGTTCAGCCGCAGCTCGCGCGGCGTTGAACTCACCGAAGGGGGCCGGGCGTTCCTGCGCGGGGTGCGGTCCATTCCCGGCCAGCTGCGTTCCGCCATCGCCGCCGCCACGCCCGCACCCGCCACCTGGTCCGTCGGGGTGTGCGACGGAGTGCCCGCGGAGGTGCTCAGCGGGATCGAACAGGGCCTTCGCCGCCACGGTGACAGCCCCGAGTCCGGTGGCCCGGGCCGCGGGCTGCGGCTGCGTTCGATGGATTCCGGGCAGCAGTTGCAGCTGCTCGAGCACGGAGAGCTCGACTTCGGGATCGTGCGGCTGCCGACGGCGGCGACCGCGGCCGGGCCCGCGCTGGCCACGGCAACGGTCTGGGACGAACCGCTCGGCGTGGTCCTGCAGAGCCGCCATCCGCTGGTCGCCAAGTTCTCACTGACGGCGGGCGACCTCGGTGAGCAACGGCTGCTCTGGTACGACACCGGCTGCTTGCCGGGCCAGTCGGACACCGTGCTGGGAGAGTTGGCGGCCCTCGGGTGGCAGCCGGAGCTGTACACCATGGGCGACGATCAGCAGGCCCTGTTCGCACATACCCTGCGCTCCACCCCCGACCTCGTGGCGCTACGGCCGGAGTCCGCTGTGCGGGGAGTGACCCAGCTCGCCTGGCGTCCGCTGGCGGGCGGTGCCGTACCGCACGAACGGCTCGCCCTGGTCGCGGCCGCCGGTACGCCGCAGAGCTCCGCGCTGCACCGGCTCTCCGCCGCCGTCCGCCGGACGGCCGCAGGGCAGCGGGCGACCTGGAGTACAACCCAGCTATAGGGAGCCGCCTTTGACGGCCATGCACCCGCTCTTCTCATTCCATGAGCCATAGGGCAACAGGCATATCGGCCACGCATTTCTCGTCTTGGACGAGGCCTTTTCGAGCCAATAGCGTTTGGCAGCAGAGAGATCGAACCGATCGAGTTTCCTTTCCAGGGAGAATGCGTGATCACCACAAAGCTGACCGAGCTGCTGGGAATTGAGCACCCGATGGTGAGTGCACCCATGGGATCGGTGTCCGGCAGCCGACTCGCCGCCGCGGTAACCGCCGCCGGGGGCCTTGGACTTGTCGGCGTCAGCTACGGCGACGCCGGCTTCATCGAGGAGCACGTGGCCCCGACCGCCGAGGCCGGTGGCGTATGGGGCGCGGGCTGCGTGATGTTCACCCTCGACGAGCGCCCCGGTCTGTGGGACAAGGTGCTCGGTTACGCACCCCCGGTGGTCGCCCTGTCCTTCGGCAGTGCGGAGCAGATCCGCCGCTACGTCACCGAGGCCCGGCAGAGCGGCGCTCTGGCCGTCGTGCAGATCCACGACCCCGAGCAGGCCGCCGTCGCCGCCGAGGCCGGTGCCGACGCGCTCGTGGCGCAAGGCGCCGAGGCGGGCGGGCATCACAAGAAGCTCGCGACGTTCCCGCTGATCCCCGCCGTGATCGACGCCGTGGGCGGCGCCGTCCCGGTGATCGCGGCGGGCGGCGTAGCGGACGGCAGGGGCCTGGCGGCCGCACTCGCGCTCGGCGCCGACGGCGTCATGATGGGCACCCGCTTCGCCGCTACGGAGGAGTCGCTCGCCACCCCCGGGTTCAAGACCAACCTCGTAGCGAAGAACACCGCCGACACCGTCCGCACCCGTTCCTTCGACGTGGTCCGCGGCATTCCGTGGGACACCGTCTACCAAGCCCGCTCCATAGCGAACGAGTTCACCCGCACCTGGACGGGCCGCGACGAGGAACTCGCCGCGCGGCGAGCCGACGTGGAGCCCGCGTGGGTGGCCGCCGTCGCCCAGGACGACACCAGCCAGCGCGCGATGTTCGCGGGTGAAGTCCTCGATCTCGTACGGGATATCCAGCCGGCCGCCCAGGTGGTCCACGGTGTGGTCGCCGAAGCTGAGTCGATCCTCGACCGGCTCGGTGCGGGCCCGCGCGGCTGAGCGCCGCGCCTTTCGCAGCCCCTCGCTTTCCCACCTCATTCGCATCCACGCCGTATGGGGATTCTCCTCGCACTCTCCTCGCACCGGAATGACCGGCGCAGGTGAATGCCCTTCGCATCCAAGAGGTTCCGATGATTCACGTACTGACCCTGACTTACCTCAAGCCGCGCGACGTAGTGACGGCCAACATGGCCGGGCACAAGCAGTGGCTGCGCACCCACTCCGACCTCGGCCGCGTGCTGCTCAGCGGACCCAGGCCGGACGGCGGTGCCGTCATCGTCACCGCGGACCTCACCGAGGACGAGGTCCACGAGCTCATCGAGTCCGATCCGTGGCACCGGGACGGCATCGCCGCGTATGAGCGCAGCTCCTTTGAGGGACGTAACGCCAGCCCCGGCGTGGTGACCTCGCCGGTCCCGGACGATGCGGTGTTCCTCATCAACGTGGCCACCACCGACGACGCCGAAGCGAGCGTCGACGCCCTCGCGACCACCGTCGACCATGTCGCGGCCACGGCCGACGGCTTCCGCGGCGCCCGCCTCCTCACCAGTGTCGACGACGACGCCGTGGTGAACCTTGCCGCCTGGGCCTCTCAGAAGCAGTTCGACGCGATCTTCGAGGACCCGGAGTTCAAGCGGCGCTACCAGGAATTCGCCGAGACGACGACCGGCGGCAAATTCCGCCTCTACCGCACCAGCCGGGTAATCAGCCCGAACCGCTGACCCGCCCCGCTTCCCCCTTCCCTCTTCCCCCTTCCCGTAACGCAGGCAGACATTCAGGAGAGCCATATGCCCGAATCCACTTCAGCGGCCGACTACGACCTCATCGTCATCGGCTTCGGCGCCGCCGGACTCGCCACCGCGGTCACCTATGCCGAGGCCACCGCCGACCGCAGGAAACCGCCCCGGATAGCTGTTCTCGAGCGGTCGACGAAGGAGGACCGGGGCGGGGCTACCCGCTGGACCGGCGCCTTCCTACGGATCACCGAGGACCGCAAGCTGGACACCGACTGGGCCGAGCACGTGAGCCGGGTATCCGGCGGGCTCGCCGACGTCGACTACTGCCGCACCGTCGAGCGGGAGACGCCGGCCACCATCGAGTTCATCGAGCGCCATGGCGTCGAGCTCGCCTTCGACGACTTCCCGCTGCCGCACACCTTCGACGGCGGAACCCCGTCCATGGTCCCGCCCGCGGCACCCCGCGGCGGCGGCGCCTCCATCGTCAGCAACCTCGCTGCCGCCCTGGAGAACGACCCGCGCGTCGACATCCGTTACGAGACCGAGGCACTGCACCTGAGCACGGCCGAGGACGGCACCGTCGACGGCGTCGTCATCCGCGGCCGGGACGGGCACACCCAGCGCCTCAGCGGCCACTCCGTCGTCCTCGCCTGCGGCGGCTTCCAAGGCAATGTCGAGACGCTGACCCGCTACATCGGCGACCGGGCCTGTGAACTCCCGCTGATCGCCCCGGGTATCGCCAACAACCGCGGTGACGCGCTGCGCATGGCCCTCGATCTCGGCGCCGACACCGCCGGCCAGTTCGACATGATCCACGCCGAGCCCGTCGACCGCCGCACCCAGTCCGCCGACGCCGTTCTCTACGGCTTCGCCGCCGGCATCTTCCTCAACAAGAAGCTGGAGCGGTTCTTCGACGAGGGCCGGGACACCTGGGACAACACCTTTGAGCACGTCGGCCACGAGATCTGGAAGAACCAGGAGCAGGAGGCGTACTGGATCGCCGACGGCAAGACCCTGGCCATCCCCGGCATCATGAACTCCCTGCTCAGCGACGTTCCGCCGGAGCAGGCCGACTCCCTCGAAGAGCTCGCCGAGAAGCTCGGCATCGACCCGGAGGGCCTGGAGAAGTCGGTCTCGGAGTTCAACTCGGCAACCGGGCCCCAAGAGTTCGACCCGTCCCGGCTCGACGGCAAGAGCACGGTCGGCATCACACCCCCCAAGTCCAACTGGGCCACTCCCCTCGACACCCCGCCGTTCATCGGCGTCCCGGTCACCTCCGCCATCTGCTTCACCTACGGAGGCGTCCGCACCGACCTCGACGGCCGTGTCGTCACGCCGTCCGGCGCCGCGATTCCGGGCCTGTACGCGGCCGGTGAGGCGACCGGCCTCTACTACCACGCTTACCCGCCTGCCACTTCGGTGCTGCGGTCCCTGGTCTTCGGACGCCTCGTCGCGCGGCACGCGGCCGCCTCGGCAGCCGATGCCACTGAGTCCGCCGCATAGCCCTTCACACTCCGACAGCCGCTGGAGGATCCATGAGTATCGTCAATATCGATGTCACTCTTCGGGACGGGGGATATCGCAACGGCTTCAACTTCCCGCTCGAATACGCACTCAAGCACGCGAGGCTGAGCGTCGACGCGGGCTTCGACTGGGTCGAAATCGCCTATCGCAAGGGCTCGTTCGCACCGCTACCGAACCTCGGTCTCACCGGGCGCGGCGACGACGACTACATATCCGCGATGGCCCAGGAGATCGGCCCGGACAAGGTCGCCGTCATTCTCCACCCCAAGAACATCACCGAGTCCGACCTGCCGGACATGTACGCGGCCGGCGCCCGCCTGGTCCGTATCGTCCTGCCGCCCACCGACCCCGAGCCCGGCCTCGGCCACATCCGCCAGGCCAGGGAACTCGGGTTCACCGTGGGCGTCAACCTCGCCCGGGTGAGCCAGCTTTCGCTTCGTACGATCACCGAGCTCGCGGTGGCCGCCTCGGACGCCGGTACCGAGGTGATGTACCTGGCGGACTCCAACGGCAGCCTCTCTCCCGGTGATGCCGCCAAGCTCACCACCCTCACCAAGTCGGTCGTCGAGGGCGAGGTCGGCCTGCACGCGCACAACAACCTCGGGCTCGCCCTGTCCAACGCCATCGCCGCCATGGACAACGGCGCGACCTGGATGGACTCGTCGATCCAGGGCATGGGCAAGGGACCGGGCAATCTGATCGCCGAGCAGTGGCTGGCCCACCTGGACCGGGTCGCCCCCGACGGGAACCGCCTGCAGCTCGCCCCCGCCCTGGAGCTCGCCGACCTGCTCCTGGCGAGCATCCCCGAAGGCACCCCGTCGCTGCCGCTACCCGATCTGCTGCTCGGTCGGTACGACCTGTCGGTCGAGCACCGGGCCAGCCTGCTCGGCGGGCACCGCGAGGGCCTGTCCACCGCGCGCACCCTTTCGGTGGCCCGGTGACGGCCACCGCACCAGCCGTGCCGGCGGCGGACTTCACCCCGGAGTCCGCCGCCGGCACGGCACGCCCGCCGCGGGCCCTCGTCTTCGCGCCCGTCATCCCTCAGTGGGACGGCGGCGCCTTCTTCGCTCCGGTCATCCGCGCCCTCACCGGCGCGGGACTGCGGGTACGCGTGGTCGACACCCTTGCCGCCTGGGACGAATCGATCACCACCATGGAGGAGTTCGCCGACCGCTGGCACCGGCTTCTCACGGGTTACGAGGACGGATTCGGGGAACCGGAGCTGATCTGCGGCAACGCCCTCGGCGGTGCACTCGCCCAGGCGCTGCTCGCCCGGCTCGCGCCGGAAACGGCCGCCCTGCTGGTGTCCGGTCCCGCGGTCACCGATGCCCTCCTCGACGCCCGGCTCACCGAGATCGCCACACTCGCGGCGGACGGTGAACTCGCCGAATCCCTGCGCCTGCTCGACCGTTATGTGACGTGCCACGGCGTCGAGCCGGCCGAGGCGGGCCGTCAAAAGCCAACAGACAGCCTGCTGGCCGGGGTTGATGACCCGGCCACTGCGGCCCGGCGGATCGCGGGCGGTATGCGGCTGCTTTGCGGAACCGACGTCTCGGCGGTGTTGGCACGCCACCCGGGCCCGGTCCTCGGCATCGTCGGCGGCAGCTCTCAACTGGTGGGCCGCAGACACACCGCGGCCGTACCCCACCACCGGATCGCCGTGATCCCCGACTCCGGCATGCGGCCGCACACCGAGTGCCCCGAGCAGGTGTCCTCCCTGATTGAAACCTTTCTGGCAGAGAACGGACTGGCATGACCGCACGCAAAACCATCGCCGTACTACCGGGCGACGGCATCGGACCCGAGGTGGTGTCCGCCGCCCTCGAGGCGGTCGACGGCCTCGGCCTTCCCCTGGATCTCCGCTTCGGCCACATCGGCTGGGACTGCTGGCGCAGTGAAGGCGACCCGGTCCCGGAGCGCACCTGGAAACTCCTCGACGAGGCAGACGCCTGTCTGCTCGGCGCGATCACCAGCAAGCCGCTGCGCGAAGCCGAGGCCGAGTTGGACGAGCCCCTGCGGGGCACCGGCCTGCGCTTCGTCTCCCCGGTGCTCCAACTGCGCCAACGCCTAGGCCTGTTCGCCAACGTCCGCCCGGTCACCGACCTGGAGAACGGCCGGTTCGACTTCGTCGTCATCCGCGAGAACACCGAGGGCCTCTACGCCGGACTGGACTTCCACAACCTGGACGACACACTGTGGAACGCCGTACGCCACCACCCCAACGCCGCTGCCTCCGGGCCCGAGGAGTCAAGCGTCACCCTGCGGCTCCAAACCCGGTTCGGCATCGACCGGCTGCTGCGCTTCGGGTTCGAGCACGCGAAAGCACACGGATTCCGCCTTCTCACCCTCGTCGACAAGCCCAATGTGCTGCGCAACAGCAGCAACCACCTGCGTGAGCGGCTCGAACTCATCGCAGCGGACTACCCCGAGATCGAGACCGAGATCCTGAACGTGGACGCGGTCGCCCTGTGGATGGTCCGCAGGCCCGAACGGTTCGGCGTCCTCGTCGCCGAGAACATGTTCGGCGACATCCTCTCCGACCTCGGAGCCGGCGTCATGGGCGGACTCGGCCTCGCGTCCAGCGGAAACATCGGTGACCTGGGCAGCTACTTCGAACCCGTCCACGGGAGCGCGCCCGGCATGGCCGGGCAGGGCCGGGCCAACCCGATGGCGATGCTGCTCACCATCTCCCAGCTCCTCACCCACCTGGACCTTCCCATGCCCGCCCGCCAACTCACCGACGCGGTACGGACGGTGGTCCGCGCCCGCACCACGGTCACCTACGACCTGGGGGGTACGGCGAGCACCGCACAGGCGGCCGCGGCGGTCGCCGCGGAGCTCCCCGCCAAGCCCTCGCACGACCACCCCCAACAGGAGATCCCCTCATGACGCTCCCGACGCTCCCGACGCTCCCGACCAGCGTCGAACGCCTGGCGAAGCTGGACACCGCCTCGATATCCGACGCTCTGGACAGCCTCGGCGTCACCGGCGTACTCCCCGGCATCGTGGCGCGCGTCCCCGGCGCCCGGACCGCCGGTCTCGCCCACACCGTCAGCTACGAGCCCGTGGACACGGCCGACGGCTCGTTCCGCAACGCCGCCGACTATCTCGACGAGGTGCCTGCCGGCTCGGTCGTCGTGGTCGACAACGGTGGCAGTACACAGTGCACCAACTGGGGCTCACTGCTGACCACCGTGGCCCGGCGCCGCGGAATTCGCGGCACTGTGCTGCACGGCTCGGCCCGCGACCTCACCGAGATCCGGGATGTCGCTTACCCCCTCTACAGCACCGGCGTGACGATGGTGAGCGGCAAGAACCGAGTCCAACTCGCCGCGACAGGCCGGGACATCACCGTCCACGGCACCACCGTCAGGTCGGGTGACGTGATCGTCGCCGACGACAACGGTGTACTCGTCGTGCCCGCGGAGCACGCCGCCGAGGTCGCCGACCGGGCCGAGCGCGTGGAGCGCACCGAGCAGTCGATCGCCGCCGCGGTCACCGACGGGGCGCGCCTCGACGAAACCCGCCGCCGCTACGGCTACGCCAAGCCCTGGGAAGGGACAGGGCAGGAGAAGGCTGGAGACACCGGTGATTGACATGGGCGACGGCGTGGTGGACGTCCACTACCACGCCGGTCCTGACCTCTATCAACGCCGGCTGACCTCGTGCCGGGCCGCCCGCGCCTACGCCGAGATCGGCGGCTGGGTGGTGGTCAAGAGCCACCTGGGCTCCACCGCGGCGCAGGCATGGGAAGCCCGCGAGGCGGGGCTGCCGGTATCCGGTGCGGTGGTGCTCAACGATCTGGTCGGGGGTGTGCGGCCCCGTGTCGTCGAGCAGGCCGTGTACGAGCACGGGCCGGACAGCCCGGCCAGGCTGGTCGTCCATCTTCCGACTCTCACAGGCCCCGCACACCCGACCGCACTGCATCGCACCCCATTCCACCCGCTCCTCGACGCGGATCGCTGGCGGGGAGCGCGCGTACTGGACGAGGCCGGTCAACTGCGCCCGGAGGTACGGGAAGTGCTCCATGCCGTCCGGGACCTGCCGGTGGTACTCGCCACCGGACACTGCAACCGGGAGGAGGCCCTGAAGGTCGTCGCCGAGGCGGTACGTCTCGGAGTACCGCGGCTGCTCCTCACGCATGCCACGCACCCGATGTCCGGGCTGACCGAAGCAGACCTCGCCGACCTGGCCCAATTGGACTCCGTGTACGTGGAGTTGACGTCACTCACCCGACTGCTCGGCCACCACGACGCGGATCAGTTCCGGACCGTGCTCGACGCCCACCCCCGCATGGTCTACAGCTCGGACCTCGGCCAGCCCGACCAGCCGAATGTGCGGGAGTGGCTGGCGCTCAGCGCCAGATGGTTCGCCGAGGCAGGCGTGGACGAGAACCGGGTCCGCGCACTGACCTCCACGAATCCGGCTCGCCTGCTGGCTCCGTAACTACCGGAGCCAGTGCGCTGTTCCGCTCTCGACCCGCTTCCCGGGGCCGGGGGCGGAACTGCGGTGCGGCGACGTGACCGCACCCACGTCCTCGTACGAACCCCGTAGGAGTCTTCGTCATGACAGACGCACACCGCGCCCCCGCCCTCTCGCGCCGCGGAGTGCTGCGCACCGGGCTCGCCACCACGACGGCGGTGTCCGGCCCGCTCGCGGGCATCACGTCGGGCGTCGTACGCGCCGCCGCACCGCAAAGCGAAGGGGCTGCTGCGGAACACCACTCCGCACACGTCGGCGCACTGAGCAACCAGTCGGCCGTACGTACCCTCACCGTGGGAGACACCCGGCTGACGTACATCGTCGACGGGGCCATGGAGCTGGACACCGCCGGGTTCCTCCCCGCTGCCCCCGCCTCCTACTGGGGAGAACACCCCGAGTCCCTGGCCCCCTCGGGTCGTATAGCCGCTGGGCCTCGGCAGGAACGTCCTCGACGAGTCGCTCGGCATCTCCCGCGGCGTTCCCACGTGCCGGCTACCTGGTGGCCGGTGCGGAGTGGGATCCCTTCTGGCGGGGTGAGGTCGAGGTAGGAGCACGTCATGAGACGGGTTCATGGTGCCGATGTCCCGCGTGTTGCGGCGGTTCGACGACGGAGACGAAGTACAGCCTGGCGTCACCGCGTTGATCACTCCTGGCCACAGCCCCGGACACACCACGTACATCGTCTCGGCATCCGGCAACAGGCGGACCCTGGTGTTCGGGGACACCTTCCACACCCCAGCCCAGATGCCACATCCAGAGTGGCCCTCTGGCCCCGATGTGGATGTCGACGGCGTGCTGAAGGCCCGCACGACCCTCCTGTCTCAGCTCAGCGCGCCCGCACCTATGGCTTCGCGTTCCACTTCGGAGACCAAGCCTTCGGACGCGTCGTACGGGACCGGACGGGAGAGACTCAGTGGCAACCGGTGCCCGCCCAGAGCCTTGAGCCGTACGACGTCCGGGAGGGGCCGTTCTGCCTGTTGTCGACCAACCGGTGCTCTCTCATGCACCTGAAGTTAACCGCCGCAGACAGTCCGATGACCATCGCAGTCACCGGAACGCCTGGCGGAAGCCGCCAAGCTGTACCGCACCCGCACCACTTCCGCACCGGTAGAAGCGGTCCGCAGCGGTCAACCAGGGAGCCCACGCGCTCCCACGCCAACCCCTCACTGCGGCAGGCTCTCCGGGCTGACCTGCGAGAACCCTGCCTGGGATCATGCGATTCCCAAGCTCAGAGCGCGAGTTCGATTCTCGTCACCCGCTCCACGACGAAGGCCCAGGTCAGATACCTCCCAGTCGCCGAGCACCATCGCCGGCGTGGTAGCCCTGCGTCTGGAACAGCGTGGCGGCGGCCTCGCGGGCGAAGGCGTCGACGGTGGGTTACGGCGCCTTCGCGGGTGACAGGGTGTAGGTGCGGCTCGACGTGTAGAACTCCAGGGCGGCGCGGCCCTGTTCGCGTGGTCCGTGGCTGGAGGCCTTGGCGCCGCCGAACGGCAGGTGGAAGTCGACGCCGCTGGACGGGGCGTTGATCCGGATCATGCCGGTGTCGAGCCGGTCGAGTCCGTGCAGGGCGGTGTCGAGGTTCCGGGTGTGGACCGAGGTGACCAGGCCGTACGGCACGGAGTTCGCGATCCGCACCGCCTGGGCGAGGTCGTCGGCGGGCAGCAGTGCGGCGATGGGGCCGAAGACCTCTTCGCGCAGCAGCCGATGGCCCGACGGCACCTGCTCCACCAGGGTCGGGGCCGCGTACCAGCCAGCGCGGTCCGGTGCGGACCCGCCAGCGAGCGTGCGCAGTCCGTGCGCGGCGGCGGCGGCCTGGTCGCGGGCGTGTTCGCTGATGAGCGGCCCGCATACGGTCGCGGCGTCGGCCGGGTCGCCCACCGGTACAGCCCGCAGCGCGGCGGCCAGCGCCTCGCGCAGCGGTTGGACGGCCGTTCCGACCGCGATGACGCGGCTGGTCGCGGTGCACTTCTGGCCCGCGTATCCGGCGATCGCGGCGGCGATGTGGGCCGCCGCCTGCTCGATGTCGGCGTCCGGGAGTACGAGCGCGGCGTTGAGGCCGCCCATCTCGGCCTGGACGGGCACGCCGCGCGCCGTGGCGGCACGGGCGACCGCCTGGCCGACGGTGCTCGAACCGGTGAAGGAGACCACGTCGGCGGCGGATACGAGGGCGTTCCCTTCGCTGGCGCCGCCGGGGACGACGGTGAACACCCCGGCGGGCAACGCTTGTTGGACGATCTCCGTGAGGCGCTGGGCGCAGGCGGTCGCCTCGGGGGCGGGCTTCAGCACCGCCGCGTTGCCGACCGCGAGGGCGGGCGCGGCCTTCCAGCTCGGGATGGCGAACGGGAAGTTCCACGGAGTGATCAGCCCCGCGACGCCGTACGGACGGCGTCGGGACAGCAACAGCCCTTCCCCTGCCGCTGGTTCGTGGACGGCGCCGGTCGGCTCGTAGGGGGCCTGGGCGTAGTAGCGCCAGATCGCGGCGGTCCGGGCGACCTCGGCCCTGGCCTCGGTGAGCGGCTTGCCCACTTCCCGTACGGCGAGCGCGGCCAGTTCGTCGGCCGCCGCTTCGACGGCGGCGGCGACCGCGCCGAGTGCCGCCGACCGGGCGGCCGCGCCGCCGCCGAGCCAGCCGGGCTGGGCCGCGCGGGCCCGGTCCACGGCGTCCACCGCGGCGAAGGCGCCGGGCGCGGGGATCTGTACGAGTACGTCGGAGGGGTCGGCCGGGTTGCGGGAGACGACGGGCGTCGCGTGGGCGGTCGCGGCGGTAGAGGTGGAGGTCACGGGAGTGGTGGAGGTGGTGGAGGAGGTGGTGGAGGTGGTGGAGGAGGTGGGGGGAGTCGGCGGGGTCACAGGAGGAAGCCTCCGGGGAAGGGGTCGTCGGGGTCGAGGTAGTACTGGGCGGTGCCGGTGATCCAGGCGCGGCCGGTGATGGCAGGGACGACGGCGGGGATCGCGTCGGCGGTCGCGCCGCTCTCGCGGGGGTCGCTTCCGCTCCCCGCGTCGCTCTCGCCGCGGCCGCCCTCTCCGGATCCGCGGCCGCCGTCGCCGCCGATCTGTGTCTCGGCGATGAGACGGCCGGTGAATCGTGTACCGATGAAGGACTCGTTGACGAAGTCCTGGTCCAGGGGGAGTTCGCCTCGGGCGTGCAGCTGCGCCATGCGCGCGGATGTACCCGTACCGCATGGTGAGCGGTCGAACCAGCCCGGATGGATGGCCATCGCGTGCCGCGAGTGGCGGGCGTCTGAGCCGGGGGCCGCGAGGTAGACGTGTTTGAGTCCGGCGACATCCGGCCGCTCGGGGTGGACCGGACGGTCCGGCGACCGGTTGACCGCGTCCATGATCGCCAGCCCGGCGGCCAGCAGGTCGTCCTTGCGGGCCCGGTCGAACGGCAGCCCCAGATCGTCGAGTTCGACGAACGCGTAGAAGTTGCCGCCGAACGCGAGGTCGTAGGTCACCGTCCCGTATCCGGGAACCTCGGCCTTGTGCCCGAGACCCACGCAGAACGCGGGCACATTGGTGAACGTGACCGACTTCGCCGCGCCGTCCTCGACGCGTACGTCGACGGCGACGAGTCCGGCGGGGGTGTCCAGGCGCACGGTGGTCACCGGTTCGACGACCGGCACCATCCCCGTCTCCACCAGCACGGTGGCCACCCCGATGGTGCCGTGGCCGCACATCGGCAGCAGCCCGGAGACCTCGACGAAGAGCACGCCGTAGTCGGCGTCCGGCCGGGTGGGCGGTTGCAGGATCGCGCCGCTCATCGCCGCGTGTCCGCGCGGCTCGTACATCAGCAGCGTACGGAGGTGGTCCAGGTGCTCGATGAAGTGCAGCCGCCGCTCGGCCATGGTGGCGCCGGGGATCACCCCGACGCCGCCGGTGATCACACGGGTGGGCATGCCCTCGGTATGCGAGTCGACCGCGTGGAAGACATGGCGGGTACGCATGACAGCTCCTCGGGTAGGGGGGCGGGGCGAGTCAGACGCGGGGTCAGACGAGGGGTCAGACACGGAGTCAGACGCGGGGTCAGACGCGGGTCGGGCGCGGGTCAGTGGTGGCCGTCGGCGATGGCCTTCTCCGTGGCCTCCCGCACGCCCGCCTCGACCTGGCCGGTCAGCTGGGTGCGCGGGGGACGCACCGGGCCGCCGTAGCGTCCGGCGATGTCCATGGACAGCTTGATGGACTGGACGAACTCCGTTTTGGAGTCCCAGCGCAGCAGCGGGTGCAGCGACCTGTAGAGCGGGAGAGCCGTCTTCAGGTCCCCGGAGACCGCGGCGTGGTAGAGGGCGGAGCAGGTGGCCGGGAAAGCGTTGGGGTAGCCCGCGATCCAGCCGACCGCACCCGCGACGGCGAGTTCGAGCAGCACATCGTCCGCGCCGATCAACAGGTCGAGCTCCGGGGCGAGTTCGGCGAGCTCGTACGCCCTGCGCACATCGCCGGTGAACTCCTTGACCGCGACGATGTTCCCGTCCTGGTGAAGCTGGGCGAGCAGCGCGGGGGTGAGGTCGATCTTGGTGTCGATGGGGTTGTTGTACGCGACGACCGGGACGCCCTCCTTGGCGACCTCGGCGTAGTGGGCGCGTACGGCGTCCTCTTCGGCGCGGTAGGCGTTGGGCGGCAGGAGCAGTACGGAGCCGCAGCCCGCTTCGGCGGCCTGCTCGGCCCAGCGGCGCGACTCGGCGCTGCCGTAGGCGGCGACGCCGGGCATGACCCGCGCCCCGCCGCCCGCGGCCTCGACGGCGGTGCGGACCACGCGGGCGCGCTCCTCGTCGGTCAGCGTCTGGTACTCGCCGAGCGAACCGTTGGGGACGACGCCGTCGCAGCCGTTCTCGATCAGCCAGGCGACGTGTTCGGCGTACGCGTCGTAGTCGACGGAGAGGTCGGGGCGCAGGGGGAGCGCGGTGGCGACCATGATGCCGCGCCAGGGGCGGGCGGGGTTCCAGGCGGTGGGGGTCCCGGTGGGGGTCCCGGTGGGGTTCCCGGTCGAGTTCCCGGTGGTGGTGGTGGTCATTTTCGGCGGACCTTTCATACGGTGTGACATTTCACTTAGTGGTGTGGGGTACCCAGGGGTGGGCGCGGCTTCGCGGTCGGTCAGCGGCCAGTCAGTCGTCCGTCGGCGTGTCCGGTACGGCGTCCGGCGCGGCGTCCGGCGCGAGCCCGGCGAGCGCTCCGAGCGTGACGGGTACGGCGAACGGGCGGCGTTCGGCGGGCGGCGGCGTCTCGCCGCCACCGCTCGCCGCGAGGCAGGCCACGGCCGCGCCGCACATCCGGCCCTGGCACCAGCCCATGCCCGCTCGGGTCAGCAGTTTGACGGTACGTGCGTCACCGGCGCCGAGGTCGGTGACCGCCTCACGGACGCGCCCGGCGGTGACCTCCTCGCAGCGGCACACGTCCGTGTCGTCGGGCAGCCACCGCGGCCAGCCGGGGCCCGGCGCGTGGGCGACGGCCATGGCGTCGGCGAAGGCGCGCATCCGGTCGCGGTCGCGGCGCAGCCGCCCGACCCGCCCCCGGCGAGCGCCCGCGGCCCGCCCCGACGGCCCAGCGCCCCCCGCACCCCCCGCGCCCCCCTCGCCCCCGACCAACCGCGCGGCGATGGCGTGTGCCGCCAACGCACCCTCGGTGATGGCCAGGCGGGAGCCGCCCACGCCGCCGGTCTCGCCCGCCGACCAGACGCCGGGCACCGTCGTCTCCTGGCTGTCGCCCAGGACGAGGGCGGCCGTGGCGTCCGCGGTGCGGCGCGTGGCGCAGCCGAGCGTCGTGGCGAGGTCGAGCTGCGGGGCGAGGCCGTGCCCGACGGCGAGGGCGTCGCACGCGATGCGCCGCCGCGAGCCGGGCACGGGCCGCCAGTCGCGGTCGAGCCTGGCCACGGTCACGGCCTGCACGCGCTCGGTGCCGTGCGCCTCGACGACGGCGCTGCGCAGCAGCGGCCGCACCCGGTGCCGCAGCAGCGCTCCCCCGTGCACCACCCCCTCGACCAGCTTGTGCGGGTTGGCGGCGAGCGCCCAGGGGTGGCGGGCGTACCGCAGATAGCCGGACGCCTCCACCACGGCGGGAACCCGCGCCCCGGCGGCGGCGAGCGACCCCGCGACCGCGAGCAGCAGCGGGCCGCTGCCCGCGACGACGACCCGCTTACCCGGCAGCACGAGCCCGGACTTGAGCATCGCCTGCGCGCCCCCGGCCCCCACCACACCGGGCAGGGTCCAGCCGGGGAACGGGAGTTGACGCTCGGACGCCCCGGTAGCCAGGAGCAGTGCCCTGGCCCGTACCCGTACGGGCTGCTCCTCGTCACCGTCGGCCCCGGTGACCGCGTGCACCGACCAGTCGCCGAACTCGCCGGTCACAGACCAGACATGGTGTCCGGCCAGGCGGCTGACGCCGCTCGCCGCGAGCCTCCGGCGCAACGCGGCGAAGGCCGACCAGTCGTGGTGCAGGGCCTCGGGGCGTACGGCTCCGAGCGCGGCGGCAGGATGCCGGTAGAACTGCCCCCCGATGTGCTCGGAGGCGTCCAACAGGGCTACCTTCAGGCCCAGTCCGGCGGCGGCGACGGCGCCGGAGAGCCCGGCGGGCCCCGCGCCGATCACCGCGAGATCGTACGGCTGGGAGTCGCGCGGCGGGGAGTCGTACGGCTGGGAGTCGCGCGGCGGCGGGGAGTCGTACGGTTCAGACGCTGAGCTCGGCACGGCCGTGTCCCTCCTGGGTGGTGATCGCGTCGCCGGGGCGCGCCGGGACCAGACAGGCCCTGCGGTTGGGCGTTCCGTTGATGGTGGCGAGGCAGTCGTAGCACTGCCCGATGCCGCAGAAGGCGCCGCGTGGGCGGCCGCCCACGCGGGTGGTGCGCCAGGCGAGTACGCCCGCCGACCACAGCGCGGCGGCGACGGTCTGTCCGGGCAGCGCGGAGACGGGCCGCCCGTCCAGGGTGATCTCGAAGGGCGGTTCGGGCTGTGCCCCGACCAGCTCGGCGGGGGTACGGGCCACGGCGGGCCTCCTCTCTCCTACGGGATTCATGGACGAGTACGAGGACGAGGACGAGGACGGGGGTGGAGGCGGGGACTGGTGCCGGCAGCGGCCTCGCCGAACCTGGCCGGGTCGAACGGGGCGATGCTTACAGGCGGTTCGCCGCCGGTCAGACACCGCGCGATGACGAGACCGGTGGCCGGAGCGAGCCCGACCCCCGCGCCCTCGTGGCCGCAGGCGTGCAGCAGTCCGGGAACGCGCGCATCGGGGCCGATCGCGGGCAGATGGTCCGGCAGGTACGGGCGGAAGCCCGCGTACGTGCGCATCACCCGCACCCCGGCGAGCACCGGGAACAGCTCCGCGGCCCCGAGCGCCAGACGCCGCAGCACCTCGGTCGACAGCGAGCGGTCGAACCCCACCCGCTCCCGGCTGGAGCCGATCAGCACCGGCCCCGCCGCGGTCCCCTCCACCACGGCGGACGTCTGCAGGGCCGCCGAGCCGCTGGCGACGTCCGCGACGTAGTCGGCGGCGTACACCTTGCGCCGCACCACGCGCGGCAGCGGCTCGGTGACCAGGACGAAGCCCCGCCGGGGCAGTACCGGCAGCTCCACCCCGGCGAACTTGGCGAGATCGCCGCCCCAGGTCCCGGCGGCGTTCACGACGTACGGGGCATGCGCCTCGCCGGTGGCCGTACGGACACCCCGTACGGCGCCGCCCGCTCCGGTGAGCAGGCCCGTCACCTCCTCCCCGAGCCGCAGCCGCACACGCCCCTGCCCCTGCCCCCGCCCCCGCTCCCGCTCTGGCGAACCCGCCGCCTTCAACAGTCGGGCGGCGGCCAGCGCGGGCTGCACCTGGGCGTCCTGCGGGTAGTGGAAACCGCCCGCCAGGCCGGGAGCGAGATGCGGCTCCAGCTCACCGAGCCCGTCCGCCGGGACCTCATGGGCCGTCACCCCCGCCGCGCCCTGCCGGGCGGCGAAGCCGCGCAGGGCGCGCAGCCCGTACTCGGACGAGGCGACCACCAGGCCGCCCTTCGCCTCGTACTCGACAGCGGACGGCCCTGACACGTGCGACTCCGCCAGCTCACGCCACAACCGAACCGACACCAGAGCGAGTTCGAGCTCAGGGCCCGGCTCCTTGTCGGAGACGAGGAGATTGCCCTCCCCGGCCCCCGTGGTGCCGCCCGCGACCGGTCCGCGGTCGATCACGGTGACGGTGAGTCCGGCCTGAGCCGCGTAGTACGCGCAGGCGGCGCCGACCACACCCGCCCCGACGACGATGACATCCGACGAAGAGTTTCCCGTGAGCACATCAGTAATATTTCACATTGCACCTGTCTTGCCAAGCCCCCCGCCGCCCTCGCGGCGCGCGCGTCCGCGTGACCGAAAAGAGACCTCGCACTACCTAGCGGTAACAAGTTCGGGCGTGCGAGATTCCGGCATGCCACCGGCCGGCGGCTTTACCCCCACCCCTACGCCACACCGCCATGGGCGCTTCCGCAGCACGGGTTCCCTGTCCGATTCCTGGCTGAATCCGGCCCCTTGGCGTGGCCGAACAACGGAGTTCCGCCGTGTCTGGTTTTCGCAGGTCTCGCATGCTCAGAACGTCCGTCCCAGCCCTCTCCCTCACGCTCGCCGCTCTCGCCGCCCTCGGCGCGACCATCACCGGGTCCGGGGCCGCCGCCGCCAGCCCCGGAGCCGGGACCGAGGCGATCGTGTCCATGGGGGACAGCTATATCTCCGGCGAGGCCGGGCGCTGGAAGGGCAACAGCCTCACCGACAGCGGGAGCCGGGACGGGACCGACCGGGCCTGGACCGGCAGCACGTACGACCCGAGCCTGGTGTACGGGACCACTGCGGAGAACGGCTGCCACCGCTCCGACTCGGCCGAGGTGCACAGCGCCGCCGGGACGGCCCCGGCCCGCGTCAACATCGCCTGCTCCGGCGCGACCACCCGCAACGTCTTCCGCTCGGTCAACGGCGGCGAGGCGTACAAGGGCGAGGCCCCGCAGGCGGACCAGCTCGCGAGCATCGCCGCCGCGTACGACGTCAAGGTCATCGCCCTCTCCATCGGCGGCAACGACCTCGGGTTCGCGTCCATCATCGAGAAGTGCGCCAAGGACTACCTCATCTGGTGGTCCTACTGCCACGACGACCAGCAGGCCGTCGTCGACACCAAGATCGACACCGTGATGGCGGACGTCGGCGAGTCCCTCGACGAGATCCGCGCCGTGATGTCCGGCGCGGGCTACGACGCCTCCGACTACCGCGTCGTGCTTCAGTCGTACCCGTCCCCCATCCCGCGCGGCGACGAGAACCGCTACCCGGAGAGCGGCTGGTCACGCGCCAGCACCGGCGGCTGCCCCTTCTGGGACAAGGACTCCGACTGGGCCCGCGACTCGCTGGTCCCGCAGCTCGCCGACCGCCTGCGGGAGGTCGCCGCGGCCAAGGGCGCGCAGTTCCTGGACCTGCGCGACATGCTCCAGGGGCGCGAGGTGTGCGCCACCGCGAGCCGTCTGGTGAGCGCCGACCAGCCCCCGTCGGCGGCCACCAGCGAGTGGGCCCGCTGGATCGACGGCAACGAAACCCAGGGGCCCGTACAGGAGTTCATGCACCCCAACTACTACGGGCAGCTCGGCCAGGGCCGCTGCCTGTCCCTGATCTACGCCGAGCCGACCGGTGACCACGGCTGCCGCAACACGGCGGGTTCCGGTGCATCCGGGATGTACCTGACCGCGCTTCCCTGAGGCCGTACGTCCAGCGCCGCCCGGTACCCCCGCGGCGCGGGCGGTACCGGGCGGAAAAGATGGGGGCCCGGCCCCCATGCCCCGAAGGGCCTCCCATACCAGGCTGGCAGCCAGACGAGCACGGCCCGAAGCGGGTCGACACGGGCCGATCCGATGGCGGAGGGGGGGAGGGGCGGTGGCAGCCGAAGAAGCACAGGGCGGGGTGGGCGCCGGGGCGGCCGCCGCCGGGGAGGAACAGCTTCCCGAGCGCTGGTGGGAGCCGGGGCTCATCGCCGTACCGCCCGCCCCGGACTCCGCCCTGGACTCCACTCCGGATTCCGCCCCGGACTCCGGGACGGGACCCGGACCGTGCCCGGACTGGGCGGAGTTCACCCGGCAGGCCCTGCTCGCCGCCCCGCGGGAGGCGGTGATCCCCGACGTGGACTACCCGGAGCTGACCGGCTTCGAGCGGGTGCTGGCACCGTTCACCGCCCGCGCGGGGGACCGCCTGGAGCAGGCCGTGCCCGAGCGGGTACGCCCGCTCGTGGACCTTCCCGCCGTACGCGACGGCCTGGCGCGCGAGCTGAGCCGGACTCTCGCCCGGATCGCGGCCCGCACCCTGGTCCTGGAGCTGTACGAGGCGCGGACCACCGGGCGGCTCCACGGAACCGACACACGAACCCGGTTCCGCGACTTCCTGCGGCGCACCGCCTCCCGGCGCGGCCTGGCCGCCCTGCTGACCGAACGGCCCGTGCTGGCGCGTCTCCTGGGACGTACGGCCCTCGACGCGGCGGACGCCGTCGCGGAGATGCTGGAGCGGCTGGCGGACGACCACGCCCGTCTGCTGGCGAACGGTCTCCTGGGGGAGCCCGGCTCGGCTCCGGGACCGCTGGTGGGCGTCGAGCCAGGTGCCGGGGATCGGCACGCGGGCGGCCGGAGCGTGACGCTGCTGCGCTTCGCGAACGGGACCCGGCTGGTGTACAAGCCCCGCCCGCTGGCCGTGCACCGCCACTTCAACGACCTGGTCACCTGGTTCAACGGGCTGCCGGGCGCGGCCGACCTCCGTACGCTCCGCCTGCTCGACCGGGGGCCGTACGGGTGGGCGGAGTACGTGACGGCCCGGCCCTGCGCCTCGGCCGCGGAGGTCGAGGAGTTCTACCGCCGCCAGGGCTCGCTGCTGGCGCTGCTGCACCTGCTGGACGGGACCGACCTGCACCACGAGAACCTGATCGCCGTCGGCGGGCACCCGGTGCTGGTCGACGTGGAGACGCTGTTCCACCCGCCGCTGCCGAACGCCGCGACCGACGACCCGGCCGCCCGTGCCCTGCACGACTCCGTGCACCGCGTCGGGCTGCTTCCCCAACTGCTGGTGGGAGACACGAGCGCACTGGACATCTCGGGGGTCGGCGGCGGCCGCGAGGCGGTGTCCCCCCTGGCTCGGGCGGGCTGGGCCGACGCGGGCACCGACCGGATGCGTCTGGTACGTACGGCCGGGAGGCTCGGCGGATCCGCCAACCGGCCGCACCTGGAAGACGGCGCGCCCGTCGAACCGGGGACGCACGCCGACGCGCTGTGCGCCGGGTTCCGGGCCGGGTACACGGCCATCAGCGCGGCACACGAGGAACTGCTGCGAACCGGCGGCCCGTTGGCGGCGTTCGCGGACGACGAGGTACGGGTGGTGCCGCGCCCCACCTGGGTGTACGGCACGCTGCTCGACGAGTCGACCCACCCCGACCTGCTGAAGGACGCGGCACAGCGGCAGCGGGTCCTGGAGACCCTGCGGACCGACGTGTTCGGCCCGGCCGCCTTCCCCGGACTGGCGGATGACGAGATCGCCCAACTGTGGTCGGGCGACGTGCCGCTGTTCACCACCCGGCCGGGCCGCACCCGGCTGTGGGGCGCGCCCGGACGGCCCCCGGCGGCGCGCGTCGACCGGCCCGGACTCCTGCGGGCCGCCGGAAAGCTCGCCGCGCGGGACACCGTCGACCGGCAGGACCAGGAGTGGATCGTCCGGGCCACACTGGCGACGACCTCCCGCGCGCCCGCCCACCGGCCCGCCAGAAGCAGGCGCACCCGTACCGCGGACCGCGCCCCGGAGCCGGAGCGGCTGCTGTCGGCGGCCCGGTCCGTCGGGGATCGGCTGATGTCCCTGGCGTACCGCGGCGGCCCGCGCACCAACTGGATCGGTCTGGAGCTGCTGGACAACCGCTACTGGCGGGTCGGCCCCATGCCCGCCGACCTGGCGGGCGGGTACACCGGACCGGCCCTGTTCCTGGCCCAGTTGGCGGCGCTCACCGGAGCCGGGCACTACGCGGAGGCGGCCCGTACGGCGCTGGTGCCGGTGCCCGCGCTGCTGGAGGGGCTGCGCGACCGTCCGGGAGACCTGGGCGCGGTGGGCTCCGGGGCGCTGGCCGGGCTCGGGGGCATCGCGTACGCGCTGGCCGAGGTGGCGCGGCTGCTGGACGACGCGGCGGTCGGCGCGTGGGTGTCCCCCATGCTGGGGCTGGCCGGTGCCGCGGCCAGGGCGGAGCGGGACCACGGGGTGTGCTCGGGTACCGCGGGAGGCCTCGTCGCTCAACTGGCGGCCCACCAGGGCGGGGCAGGGGGCGGCGGCCCGGAACCGTGGCGGGCCGCGCGGGCCTGCGCGGACCGGCTGCTGTCGGCCGACCTCCTCAGCGGCGGCGGGCGGGGCTTCGCGTCGGGGGCCGCCGGTGTGGGGTGGGCGCTGCTCCGGTTCGCGGAGGCCGGGGGCGGTGCGCGGTACCGGAACGCGGGGCTGGCCGCGCTGCGCGCGGCCGTGGACGCGGAACACGACGGCGGTGCGGGGGACGCGCCGGGCGGCGGTCCTGGTGGCGGCTGGGACGGCGGTCCTGGTGACGCCCTGGGCAGTGGCCCTGGTGACGCCCTGGGCGGCGGCCGTCAGCCGGACGCCCGTGCCTCGGCCTGGTGCCGGGGGCGCGCGGGAATCGCGCTCGCGGTGCTGGACGGTCCGGGCGCCCTGGCCGACCCGCACCTCGCGGACTGGGCCCGGCGGGCCGTCGACGAGCTGTGCCGGGACGGACCGGCCCCCGACGACAGCCTCTGCCACGGGGAGGCGGGTCTGCTCGAACTCCTCGGCCACAGTGCGGTACCCGAGGCGCGACCGCACTGGATACGGCGGGCCGGTGCGCTCCTCGCGGCCGTCGAGGAGACCGGCCCCCGGTGCGGCGCCCCGGACGGGGTTCCGCATCCCGGCCTGCTGACCGGGCTGGCGGGAGTCGGCCACGGACTGCTCAGGGCCGGATTCCCGGACCGGGTACCGCCGTTGCTCCTCCTGCGGACACCCGCACCGCACAGCACCGCGTAAGACAACGACACGTCCTGCGGAACGACCCGTTCCGAGGAACGAACGACTACGAAGGGCCAGGCGGAAACCATGCAGATCAGTGACTCGATGACCTATGCCGACGGCGGCTCCCGCGCTGACGCGTCGTCCCAGGATCACCCCGTGGGCGAGGTGACGCTCGGGACGAGCGGGGCGCTGGGCCTGCGCAGCCGCCTGCTCAGAACCTCGGAGTGCGGCGCCGGTCCGGAGGACACGTTCCCCACCGGCACCTTCCCCCTCTGAGCGCGGCGGCCCGTCGCCGCCCGGCGGCCCGTCGCCGCCCGGCGACCTGTCGAAATCGGGTGCTTTGACAGGCACTTGGAGGCCCGGAGAGTGCTCCGGGCCTCTACGCGCGTGAATAAGCATCAAGTAGCCTGCGCCCCATGCGAATGACGTCGTCGGCCATCGTGGGGCGGGACGCGGAGATAGGGCTGCTGAGCGAGGCCCTGGACAGCGCGGGGAAGGGGGCGGGGCAGGCGGCGTTCCTCGTCGGCGAGGCGGGCATCGGCAAGTCCCGGCTGGTCGGCGAGTGCGCCTATCGCGCCTACGCCCGTGACATGCCGGTGCTGCGCGGCCGCGCCACGTCCACCGGGCTCGTCGCGCCCTTTCGGCCGCTGATCGAGGCGCTGTCCTCGCGGTTTCGCGCGGCGGGCACCCCGGACGACCCGGAACTCGCGCCCTACCGGCCCGCGTTGGCCGGGCTCGTACCGGAGTGGCGGGACGCGGCGGCGGCAGCGGCAGCGCCGGGCTACCCCAACTCGCTGGTCGAACTGGCCGAGGCGCTTCTGCGGCTGCTGGCGGTACTCGGCCGGGAGCGGGGCTGTGTGATCCTGCTGGAGGATCTGCACGACTCCGACACCGAGACGATCGCGGTCGTGGAGTACCTGGTCGACAACGTGGCGGACCTGCCGGTCCTGCTGGTGGCGACGCTCCGCCCGGACCCCGGCCCGGCGCTGGACCTGGCGCTCGCGGCGGAGCTCCGCAACACCGCCTCCGTACGGGAGCTGGGCCCGCTGGACGACACCGCGGTGTGGGACATGGTGAACGCGTGCCTGGACGCCGGACCGGGCGAGGTGCCCCCGGCCGCGCACCGGCAGCTCTCGCAACGGGCGGGCGGCAACCCCTATCTGGTGGAGGTGCTGCTGGCCGACCTGCTGGACACCGGCCGACTGGGCCGGACCGACGAGGGGTGGCGGCTCGCGGACCACGGTGCGGCGACCGTGCCGACGGGGGTCGTGCGCAGCTGGGCTCGGCGGCTGGACCGGCTCGACGAGCCCGTACGGGAGCTGCTGCTCATCGCGGCGACGCTCGGCGGGCAGTTCTCCATCAGTGTGCTGAAGGCGGTGACCGGGTTCGACGACCGCGCGCTCTTCGCCCATCTGCGGTCCGCGTCCGAGGCGGGGATCATCGCTCCGGACGGGGCCGCCCACGACCACTACACATTCCGCCATGTGCTGACCGCGGACGCGCTGAGGGCCTCCCTGCCGCCCGCCGAGCAGGCCGCCCTGGCCCGGCGCGCCGCCCTGACCATCGAGGAGTCAGGCGGCGAGCTCTCCAGCGAGACACGCCAGTTGGTGGCGGCGCTCCGGCTGGCGGCCGGTGACGAGGTAGCGGCGTCCCGGCAACTCGCCTTGGTCGGACGGCAGATGCTGGACTCCGGGACAGCGGGCTCGGCCGCCGTACTGCTGGAGCGGGCCCGGAATCTGGCGGCCGACGGCGAACGGGACGCGGTCACCGTGAGTCTGGCGATCGCCCGAGCCGAGTCCGGGCAACTCGACGCGGCGTCCGCCCTGCTCGACGATCTGCCGCCGGTGCCCGCCGGATCCCCCACGGCGGAGGAGCACGCCCAGGCGCACACCCAGGTCGCCTGGGTGGCGACCATGGCGGAGCAGCAGGAGGAGGCGTACCGCCGGATCCGGTCGGCCCGCGCCCTGCTGGGGCCCGCGCCGCGCCCGGAGCAGGAAGCGGCGCTCGCGGTGGTCGAGGGCCATCTGGCGCTGCTGCCGGGCCAGGACGACCAAGACGACCAGCACAGCCAGGACGGCCAGCACAGCCAGGACGGCCAGGGCCGTGGGTCCGACCTGGACAGCCGCGAGCGGCTGAAGGAGGCGGAACGTTCCGCCGAACGTGCCGCGCTGACCGCCGAGGAGCTCGGGCGACCCACGGTGGCCTGCCAGGCGTGGCAGCTGCTCGCCCTGCTGTCCCGCGTGCGGGGCTTCGACGAGGCCGACACCTGCCTGGAACGGATGCTGGCGGTCGCGGAGCGGCACCGGCTCCCGGCGTACCGGGCCGAGGCCCTGGTCCGGCTGGGCACCAACGCGTTTATGCGGACCGGCGAGTCGACCCGCCTGGAGACCGCCCGCGCGGCGGCCCATGAGCTGGGATCGCTGGCCCTTCAACAGACCGTCGACGGGCTGCTGGCCATGCAGGCGGTGCTGAGCGGCCGGTGGGACCGGGCGCGGGGGATCGTCGAGCGGTCGGCGGGGATCAGCGCCCGGCTGCAGAACCTCTCGGCCCACCGCTATCTGCTCCTGGTCGACGCCACACTCGCCGCCCACCAGGGGCGGGTCCGCGACCGGGAGCGGGCACTGACCCGATTCCGCCGGGCGGGCGGCGGGGAGTCGATGCTCGTGCCCCTGCAACGGGGGCTGTGCCAGGCCGTGGGCGCGCTGCTGGAGGAGGACCGGGAGCGGGCACTGGCCGAGCTCGACGCGGCGCTGGCGTGGGAGCGGCAGCACCCCAGTTTCTTCTATCTGAGCGGCCGGTACGGGCTCCGCCCCCTGCTGCGGGTCCTGAACGGCGACGGCGGCCGGGAGGCGTACCGGGAGGCGATGGCGTCGCCGGGCGCGCAGCTCGCCTGGAACCGGCTGTTCCTGGGCATGACGGACGCGGTGCTGCGCGGCCGGGAAGGCGACCCGGAAGGCGCGGCGCGTGCCGTGGAGACGTCCGCGCGCATGGCGGAGACGTTCCCGCAGGCCTGGCACCTGGCGTTGCGGCTGACCGCTGACGCGGCGCTGGCCGACGGCTGGGGCGAGCCGGTGACCTGGCTGCGGACCGCCGAGGAGCACTTCTACGCGGCGGGCGTCCAGCCGGTGGCCGGCGCCTGCCGGGCCGTGCTGCGGCAGGCGGGGGTGAGCGTCCCGCAGCACCGGGACGGGCGGGAGCGGATACCCTCCGGGCTGCGCGCCGCGGGGGTGACGCCGCGTGAGTACGAGGTCTTCGTCCTGCTCGCGGAACGGCCCGGCAATCAGCAGATCGCCCAGCAACTGTGCATCTCGCCCCGGACGGTGGAGAAGCACCTGGCGAGCCTGCTGGCCAAGACCGGCTGCGCGGACCGCTCGGCGCTGTGCGCGCTCTCGGCGGAGCAGGGGGAGCAGAGAGAGCAGAGGGAGCGGGAAGAGCAAGAGGAACGGGGAGAGCAAGAGGAGCGGGGAGAGCCGGGGAAAGGCTAGACCCCTGCCGCAAACATGGGGGCTCGGCGCGGTCCATGGTGGGGCGGCTCCTGCCGAAGTGGGGGTCCTGCCCCCAGGACGCGGACGCGGGCGGCGTGACTGTGCGGGCCCGGCCCCGATGTGTGACGCGCCCCGGCGGCGGAGGATCGAGCGTAGCCAAACCTCACGCCCCACACGGAGGTTCGCCCATGCCCCGTCCCTTCGCGCAGCCCCCGGCGCCACACGTAGCGCGGCCCCCGGCGCCGCTCGGCACGCTCCGGTTCTCCCTCCTCGGGCCGCTCACGGTTCACCGGGACGCGCGGGAGCTGCCCCTCGGCCCGTTCAAGCAGCGGGTCGTCCTGGCGGCACTGCTCGGCGCCCCCAACAGCCCGGTGTCCGTCGACACGTTGACGGACGCGGTCTGGCCGAAGGAACCTCCTCGTACGGCCCGCAAGAACCTCCAGGTGTACATCAGCGCCCTGCGTACGCTGCTGGCGGACGACGGCAGGGACGGGCCGCGGCTCACCCACACCTGCGGCGGGTATGTGCTGCGGGTGGCCGAGGACGAGTTGGACGCCCTGCGGTTCCGCTCCCTGGTACGGGCCGCCGAAGGGCAGCGCCCGCAGGTCTCCCTCCCGCTGCTGCGCCAGGCCCTCGACCTGTGGCAGGGGCCCCCGCTGGGTGACCTGCGGCAGTCGTCGCGGATGGCGGATCAGGCGGACGGGCTGGAGTTGCGACGTCTGGCGGCGTGCGAGAGCTGGGCCGAGGCGGAGTTGGCGCTGGGCGACGCGACGGTGGTCGTCGAGCGGCTGCGCGGGCTGGTGGAACAACACCCGCTGAGGGAGCGGCTCAGGTCCGCCTGGATGGGTGCGCTGAGCCGGTCCGGGCGGCAGGCCGAGGCGCTGGCCGCGTACGACGACTACCGGCAACTCCTGTCCAGGGAACTGGGCTTGGAGCCGGGCGGGGCCATAGCCGCCCGCTACCAGGCGCTGCTCGCGGGCGGCGAGCCGGGCGCGGACGGGGCCGCCGGGGCCGCCGGGGCCGCCGGGATCACCGAGGCGACGGGCGCTCCGGCCGCCGCCCGCCGCTGCCCCGCGACGTTCCTGCCGCCCGACATTGTGGACTTGACCGGGCACGGTGCGGAACTGCGGGAACTGCTCGACCTGTTGGAGGACGACGGCCCCGGTGGCGTGGTGCTCCTGTCCGGTCCCGTCGGGGCGGGGAAGACCACGCTGGCGGTGCGGGCCGCGCACCTGCTGGGCGATGTGTTCGTTGACGGGCGGTTCCACGTCTCGCTGCGGGACGCGGAGGGCAGGCCCCGCCCGCTGGATGCGGTGCTCACGGAACTCGCCACGGCGACCGGGCACACGAGGTACGCGAGGCACACGAGGCACATGGAGCCCTCGGAGACCGCGGAGGCCGCGGGGCCTTCGGGACCGGAGGCGTGGCGGGAGTGGCTGGCGGAGCACCGCGTTCTGGTGGTCCTGGACGACGTGCCGGACGAGTCCGCCGTACGGCCGCTGCTCCCCGGCGGCGGCCACGGCAGGGTGCTGCTCACCGCGCGCGGCCAACTGGGCGGTCTGGCGCCCGTGCGCCGTGTCGACGTACCGCCGCTGAGCACCGCCGAGGCCCTGGAGCTGCTCGGCGGGCTCATCGGGCAGGGCCGGGTCCGGGCCGACCGGGAAGCCGCGCTGCGGATCGTACGGGCCTGCGGCGGGTCACCGCTGGCGATCCGGGTGAGCGGGATGCGGCTGGCGGTGCTGCGCCATGTGCCGCTGCGGGAGTTCGCGGACCGGCTCACCGACCCCGTCGGGGCGCTGGACGAGCTGACGGCCGGGGACGTCTCCGTACGGCGGCGGCTGGCCCGGAGCTGGGAGGCGCTGCCTGAGCGCTGCGGCCGGGACGCGGCGCGGCTGGCCGCGGGCACCGGGGACGGTCCGTTCGGTGTGACCGAGGCGGCCGGGGCACTCGGATGCGACGAGCGGCGTGCCGTACGGGTGATAGAGGCGCTCATCGACGCCGGGGTGGTGGCCTCACCCGGCGGCGAGGTCACCGCCCATGCGGCGCGGTACGAACTGCCGCACCTGGTCCGGCTGTACGCGCGTGACATGCGGCATATTCAGGAACTTCGCGGTTCCCCAGGCTTCCGCGACGCCCCGGACAGGGGCCCGTTGCTCACCGTCTGAGGCTCACCGTCGGAGCCGGGACGGACCAGGACGAACCGGGACACCGGGACACCGGGACCCGCCGCGGGCGACGGCCCACAGGGGTGGGACGATCGGGCGCGTCAACGCCCCCGCTCGGCACCCCCGTTGACCTGCACGATCTGGGCGGTCACCTGGTCCGCTCCCGGAGAGGCCAGCCAGTGCACGGTCTGGGCGATGTCGTCCGGGGTGCTCGCACAGCCCGTCGCCGTCTGGTCGACGAGCAGTCGGCGACGGGCTGGCGGCGGGCCGTCGGCGCCGAAGAACTCGGTGTCCTCGACATAACCGGGCGCCACCGCGTTCACCGTGATCCCGTCCGGGCCGAGGGCCGCGGCCAGATCGAAGACGTACGGATGGAGCGCGGCCTTGGCGCCCGCGTAGGACCCCGCGCCCGAGCCGCGATACGCGGCGATCGAGCTGATCATGACGACCCGGCCCCGCGGCCGGGCGAGCAGCCCCCGCAGGGCCTCGGTCAGCAGCACCGCGGTCAGGACGTTGGACCGGAAGTTCTCGGTCCAGTGCCAGGCCGCGCCCGCCACTCCCTCGCCCGCGCCGCCGTCCGCACCGATCAGGACGTTCCCGCCCGCGGAATTGACCAGCACGTCAACAGTGCCGTGGGAAGCGGCCAGTTCCTCGCGTACCCGGTCCGCCTCCGCGGGCAGCGCGAGATCCGCGGTCAGAGCGCGCACCCGGCCGCCGCGCTCCGCATGCCGCGCGGTCAGTTCGGCTGCGGTGCGCTTCAGCGGTTCCGCGCGACGCCCGATGGCGACGACTTCGGCCCCATCGGCCGCGAAGGCGGAACAGACGGCACGGCCGATGCCCGTACCTCCACCGCTGACCACCACGGTCCTTGCCATGTCAATCCTCCGGATCCAGAGTGCCGCGGCGGGCGCCGGAACGGACGCCCCACCGGTAGACGAACAGCGCCGCGGCGCCCACCGCGACGGAATCCCACGGAGCCGCCAGCCAGCCCGCGCCGCCCGTGGAGCCGACCGCCGCGGAGCCGAACAGCACCGCGAGATAGCCCAGGAACCACAGCCCCGCACCCGCCTCGGTACGCAGCAGAGCCGCCCGGTGACGGTTGCGTACGGCGAACAGCACCAGCGCGACCGCCATCAGCGGCACCGCCGTACGCAGATAGTGCCAGCCCGCCCAGTGGATCAGCTCGGTGGAGATGACGAAACCCGCCGGAGCGATCCACCCGATGCCCCGCATCCACCAGTAACGCCCCTCCCGGTCCCCGGCCCGGAACGTGCCGACCGCGACCGCGCACGCGGAGTACGTCAGCAGCGAGAGCACCCCGACGACGCCGATGATCTCCTGCCAGCCCCGGAACGGCGCCAGGAAGAGCGTGGCCAGCGCGAAGTTGCCGAGGAGAGCCCGGCGGGGGACGCCGGACCCGCGGTGCACGGCCGTGAAGAAGGCGGGCAGTACGCCGTTGCGGGCGGCGGCGTAGGTCTCGCGGCTGCCGGAGGCGACGAACACGTTCGCCGCGCCCGCCGGGGAGAGCACCGCGTCCGCGTAGATCACGGTGGCGAGCCAGCCCACATTGAGCGCGAGCGCGAGCTGCCCGAACGGCGAGTCGAAGTCAACGCCCTGCCAGCCGCCGGTGAGACGGTCCTCCGGGACGGCGAGCAGAAAGACCAGCTGGAGCACCGTGTAGAGCACGATGGCCAGCGCGATCGCGGTGACGACGGCACGCGGCAGGTCTCTTCGGGGGTCGCGGGCCTCGGCGGACAGCTCGACGGGGGCGGCGAACCCGTTGAAGGTGTAGATGATTCCGGCGCTCGCCACGGCGGCGAGCGCGGCGGACCAGCCGTACGGCGCGACACCGCCGCCCGTGTCGACGTTCCCGGTGTCGAGGCCGGAGGCGACCAGGGCGCCGATGGTGATCAGCGGGACGGCGAACTTGACGACCGTGACGGCCGTGTTCACCCGAGCGAACAGCCGTACCCCGAACCAGTTCAGCACGACGAGCAGAGCGAGCAGGGTGATCGCGGCGGCGAGTCCCTTGGCGGTGAGCTGCCCGTCCACGTACAGGCCCGAGACGTAGTGCTGGGCGTACTGGACGATCGCGGACGCCTCGGCCGCCAACGCGCTCGCCACGGCGAGCAGCACCGCCCAGCCGATCGCCGTGCCCACCAGGGGGCCGTTCGCCTCCAGCGGCCAGCGCACCATGCCGCCCGCGCGCGGGCGGGTGGCGCCGAGCTGGACGAGGACCAGTCCCACCAGCATCATCGCGCCGCCCGCGAGCGGCCAGGACAGCAGCGCCGCCGGTCCTGCCGTCTGCGCCGCGTAGTAGGCGCTGAACAGCCAGCCGGAACCGATCATGCCGCCGAAGGCGATACCGGTCAGGCCCCACAGCCCCAGCTCGCGCCGGAGGCCGCCCGGCTCGTGGTCGGGTGCGCCGGGTGGTGCCGCTCCCTGCGGTGGCGCGATGGGCGGTGCGGACACGGGAGTCTCCAGACTTCGAGAGGAACGGGGAACGCCGAACGGGGAACGCCGAACAGGGAACGGACGAATCAGGGCAGGTGGTTCAGGGCGGGTGGTTCAGGGCAGGGGCTCAGCGACCCGGTTCCTGACTCGGGAGGGGATCGGGATCGGCCGCCGCGGGTTCCGGTCCCGGCGCGGCGGCCGCCTTCCGCAGTGCCGGGTGAGCCAGCAGAAAGACGAGCAGCGCACCCAGCTCGACGGCGCCCACGACGAAGGGGAGCGCGGGGCCCGCCTGGTACAGGGCGGTCGCGAGCAGGGGGCCGAGTACCAGGGTGGTGGCGTTCGCCGAGGCGGCAAGACCCGCCACGCCGCCCTGCTCGTCAGGGCCGACGCTCAGGCTCAGCGCCGAGTTGTAGCCGGGAATGGCCAGGCTGTGCCCGGTGCCGGAGAGCACCACCGCGGCCAGCAGCACCGGCAGCGAGTCGGCCACGCAGATCACCGCGAAGGCCACCGCCGTCAGCGGAACCCCCACGCGCATCAGCCGCAGCGGCCGCCAGCCCAGCTTGGGAATGACCAGCCCCTGCACGACGAGCATCGGAAGCCCGCCCGCGAGCAGCGTCATCCCGCCCAGCTCCACCGTCTCGGCGGTGCTCAGCTCCAGCCGGTCCTGGAGCAGGAAACCGATGCTGATCTGGAGCAGGCTGGTAGAGAGGAAGATCCCGCCCCCGGCCGCCAGGTAGGGCCAGATCCGGGAGTCCCGCGGACTGAGCCGCGGCGGCTTCGCGCTGGCCCCGCCGGGCCGCGGCCCGGTCGGCAGCCAGAGCCACACCGCACAGCCGACCAGGGCGATCAGGACGGGCGCGAGGTAGAGCGCGGTCATCGTTCCCAGGTCGCCGAGTACGCCGCCGAGGCCGGGGCCGAGCACCAGCGCGAGGCCGAGGGCCGCGCCGACCCGCGCGATGCCCTTGACCCGCTCCGACTCCTCCGTCGCCACATCGGCGACGTACGCCTGCGCCGCCACCGGGAGCGCGGCCAGCGAGCCGCCGAACAGCAGCCCGCGGGTCACCAGCAGCAGGACGAAGACGGCGGCGGGGCCGAGTGCCCCGTTGAGCCCCAGATGCACGCAGACGGCGAACGCCACCAGACCGGCGGCCGCCCCGAACAGCCCGAAGGACAGCAGGGGCTTACGGCCCCAGGTGTCCGCGCGCCGCCCCCACACCGGGCTGACCAGCGCGACCACGGCGGCCGACGCGCTCATCACCAGCCCGAACTGGAACTCGCTGAGCGAGAGTTCCCGCGAGACCGGCGGCAGGATGGGAGTCAGGATCTGCTGACCCGTGTAGCCGCCGAACACGGCCAGATAGATCAGCACCAGCCGGTGGCTGGTCCGGGGTGGTGCGCTCATGCTCGTCCTCTCAAGCCCGCGGCCCGCGCGGACGCAGGCCCAAGTCGCCCAGCGCGGCCGCCGCGTCCTGGGCGGCCCTGATCAGTGAACCCTCCGCGCCTCTTCCGCCGACCAGTTGCATCGCGACGGGTGCGCCGGACGCGTCGGAGACGGCTGCCGGAAAGGTGATCGCGGGCAGTCCCGCGAAGCTGGCCACCGGGGTGAACCCGATCTCCCGCTCGTACTGGGGGTCTCCTGGCTCGGGGATCGTCGACGCGGCGGCGGGCACCGTGCCGCGGACCGCCGGAACCCCCGGATCCAGCGGCAACAGCCAGGCGTCCACCGACTGTTCGGCGAACAGCGCCGAAGAAGCCGCCCGGATGCGCAGCTGCCGCCTCCGGATGTCCGCGTACCGCTCGTCGGAGACCTTCGCTCCGCCCTCCAGGGCGGCACGGGTCGAGTCGAGCAGGTCGTCGTCGATGTGTGACCGCCACAGCTGGTAGCCGTCCCAGGCATCTCGCGCACACAACTCCCAGGCCTGCCCCCGGCACTCCCAGATCTCCCCGAGCGCCGCGTCCGAGACCGTGTGCCCGCTCTCGCGCAGCAGCGCGGCGGTACGGTCCAGACAGTCCGCGACCTCCTGGTCGACCAGGCCCGCGCGGCGCAGCTCACGCGGGATGCCGATGCGCAGGCGGGTACCGGCGGTTCCGGGTTCGCCCAGGCCCATGTGCCGCCAGGCGAAGGCGAGGTCGTCGGCGGTACGGGCGACCCAGCCCGCCGCGTCCATGGAGGGCGACAGCGGGAAAACGCCCGGCAGCCGACGCGGGTCGTGCGTGGTGCGCAGGCCCACCACGCCGCAGCGCCCGGCAGGCCAGCGCACCGAGCCGAGTACGTCGGTGCCGAGCGACACGTCGCAGATGTTCCCGGCGACCGCCACTCCGGAGCCGGTGCTGGATCCGGCCGGGTCGATCCGCGGGAAGTACGGGTTCACACAGCCCGAGCCGATGCCGATGTTCAGCTCCGTGGTGACCACCTTGGCGTTCACCGTCGCGTGGCGCAGCGGGGCGAGCACCGCGGCGGACTCCCGCGGATGATGCCGGTAGCGGCGCAGGCCGAGGCGGGTGGCGAACCCCCGTACGTCGACGGTGTCCTTCACCCCGAGCCGCAGTGCGGTGTCGGCCGGTTCGCGCAGCTCCACGGTGGCCCGGTAGCGGCGGTCGGCCCGTAGGGCCCAGGCGGCGGCCTGCTCGCGCCATTCGTCGGCGGACAGCTCCCCGGTCGCCAGCAGCCGGTGGCGTTCGGCGAGCGGCAGGGTGAGCGGTTCGGGCAGCGGACCGGGCAGCGGATCGGGCAGCGGATCGGCCGACGGCGCGTCATCCGTGCGTCCCAGGAAGGCGCGGACCGCGTCCTCGGCAGCAGGCGGCGCGGACGGCGGGGACAGGGATGAGGTCGGCGGAGTGTTCATATCGCTCATGCGAGTTCGTAGAACCCTTCACCGTCGAGGAGCCGGATGGTCCCGTAGTCGCGCAGCACGACCTCCTGTACTTCATGGCGCAGGTTGACGATCAGCGGATAGGTCATGTCATCTACGGTGGGCCGCAGTTGACCGCCTGGCGCGACCAGGGCGCGTACGTCGTGGACGCTCTCAAGGCCCTCGATCACGTCGAGGTGGCGGTAGGACTTGAGGGTGCCGTCATACGGCGAGATCATCGCCACGGAGACGAAGTGCTCGCGGATCGTGTAGTCGGTGTCACAGCGCTGGTGGAAGCGCTCCGGCGCGACATAGGCGTCCACGGTCCAGTCGATCTGGGACTCCCCCGTGCCCAGGTGCGCGTAGTGCGGGATCTCACCGCCCGCGATCCGGGCCCCGATCTCCACGAGGCACGGTCCGTCCGGGGTCAGCTTGATCTCCAGATGGCCCGGTCCGTGCTGGATGCCGAGCGCGTCGAGCACCCGCGTCGCGTACGCGCCGAGCTGCTCCCCCTCGGGTGAGCGGCGGGCCAGCAGATGCACGGAGTCGCACAGGTCGAGGACGCCGTTCGCGGTGAGCCGGGTGGTCTTCCAGATGTCGGTGATGTGGTGGCGGCCGTCCCGGCTGACGGTGTTGACCACGTACTCGCCGCCGACCAGGTACTCCTGGGCGACGACCCCCTCGTTGCTCTGGGAGAAGAAGTTCTCGCTGCCGGTGAGCGCCCGGTAGGCGGCCACGGACGACTCGGGGGTGTCGCAGAAGTGGATGCCGTCGCCCCCGGCGGAGCGGACGGGCTTCACGACGGCGCGGCGGCCGAGCCGCTCGTGCCAGGCGCGCAGCTCGGCCTCGTCAGTGATCAACAGCTGTTCGGCGCCGCGCACTCCGGCCGCCTTGACGGTCTCGATCATCGTGTACTTGTCACGGCGCGCGGTGCTCAGCGCGGTGCCGTTGGAGGGCAGGCCCATCGCCTCGCTGAGGATGTCGGCGAACTCGACGCCGAACTCGCCGCCGGGCACCACCGCGACGGGGTCATAGGCGGAGATCGCGCGGATCGTCTCCGCCAGGTCGCCCTGGTGCACGACGTTGTCGGCGTAGTCGTCGAGACTGAAGGTGGACCGGTATACCAGGGGGATCTCGGGGGTGCTCTGGACCCGCACACACGCGTATCCGGCCTTGCGGAACTCCGGTGCGAGGCGCCGGGTGGGTTGGTACGCGTCGACTATGACCACATAGCCCTTGACGGACATGGGAGTTCTCCTTGTTCCTGGGTTTCCTGGGTTTCCTGGGTTTCCTGGTTCCTGGTTCCTGGTTTCCCGGTGAAGCGGGAGGAGAGGGCGGGCGGTCAGCGGGACGCGGCCAGTTCGGCGACGGGCTCCGCGCTCACCCGGAACGCCGCCGCCGTGTCGGTCAGCGCCCGCAGTACGGACCCCGCGTCGGCGGCCCGGAACCGGAATCTGCCGCCGACATGCTCGTAGTAGGCGTCCGCCGCCGGGAGGATCTCCCCGGCGCTGAGCAGGACTTCGGCGTACGGGCCCGGCTCACGCCCGGTCATCGGGGTGACGTCGGTGATCCGGCAGGGCCGGGCTGCGGGCGCCGGGATGAGGAGCCAGCCGCCCCGCTCGCCGGTTCCGGCGTGCTCGCGCGGGGCGGCCGCCGGGAGCCCGAGCTGGATCCGGAACGCCGCTTCCATCAGGTCGTAGCCGTGCAGCTCGCGCCAGATGAAGGGAATCTCGGCCCCGCCGACGCGGGCTCCCACTTCCAGGAACCAGCACGCCGCGCTGTCCGCGTCCACGAACACCTCAAGGTGGAAGGGTGTGGGGCGGTCGGTGAGCGCCGCCAGGAAGCGCCGGGCGTGCTCGCCGATCGTCCTGAGGAGCACGGGGTCGTCCTCCTCCACCGACCCCAGGAAGGTTCCCTCCCGGAATCCCAGACAGGTGTTGACGTAGCGGGACGCCCGCCAGCACGTGAGCTCCGTGCCGTCGAACACGCCGTCCACGTGAAAGATGGGGTGCTCGTTGACCTGCTGGACGAGCAGGGGCTCGGACCAGTCGACGAGACCGAGCTCCAGCGGCCCGGAGAGGAGCGCCACCCCCGCGCTGGAGCTGCCGATACGCGGCTTGACCACGACGGGCCAGCCGTGCTCCGCCGCGAACTCCTCGACGGCGGCCGCGTCCGGGGCCTCGGCGCTCGCGGGCACGGGCAGACCGGCGTCGGCGATCAGCGCGGTCATCACCTTCTTGTCGCGGAACCTGAGCAGGTCTTCCGGGCGGTCGCCCGGACAGTCCCACTCCGCGCGCAGGGCGGCGGCGACCAGCAGGTCGTCCTCCTTGAGCGCGACGATCCGCGCGGGCCTCCCGTGGCGTTCCGCGAGGAGCCGCAGCGCGTCCCGCACCTCGTCGAGATCATCGGTCCTGTCGACCGTCACGACGTCGGCGGCCGCCGCGGGCAGCGCGGCGAGGGCGATCTCCGTGGCGATGTAGGTGACGGCGTGCTCGGCGTGGTCGAGGTAGCTCCCGTACTCGGCGTAGCGCTCTCTCCAACGGGTGATCACCACGATGTGGGGCCGGGTCGTACGCGTGGTCATGCGTCGGCGTCCTTTCGGCGTAGCTGAGCGGCGGCGGCCTCGACCACGCGCCGTGCCTGTACGGCGTCGAGCCGCGGGTCGCAGTCGGACGTGTAGCGGGGCAGGGCGTCCGGCACGGTCAGCGCGGGGTGTTCGTCGACGCACTCCGTCACGTCGTCGCAGGTCATCTCCAGGTGGAGGCCGCCGGGCGGCACGGCGTGGGCCCGCAGCACGGCGTGGAAGTCCTCGACCTCGCGCAGCATGTCGGTCAGCACGCGCGTCTTGCGGCCGGAGACGTGGCGCACCGTGTTGCCGTGCATCGGGTCGCACAGCCACACCACCTGTCCCGCGAACGGGGCGGCGGCCTCGACCAGCGCGGGGAGCCGTGACGTGGTCAGGTCCGCGCCCATCCGGCTGATCAGGACCAGCCGTCCGGGCGGCCGCCCCCGCGCCAGCAGCTGGCAGAGTTCGCGGACGTCCGACGGCGCGGCGTCCGGGCCCAGCTTCACCCCCACCGGGTTGCTGACCGAGCGGGCGAACTCGATGTGCCGCCCGTCGAGCTGGCGGGTGCGCTCGCCGATCCACAGCAGGTGGGCCGAGGAGGCGTACCGGCCTTGCCCGGACGGGGCCGTACGCACCAGCGGCTCCTCCAGGTCGAGCAGCAGGGCCTCATGGCTGGTGAACAGGGGCGCGGATCCGGTGTCGGGGGTTCGCGGGGCGGACGGCAGACAGCCGTCGAGGAAGAGCGCGTCGAGGCATCGGGCCGCGTGATCGTAGGCGGCGCGCAGGCGCGCCGGGTCGGCGCGGCGGGCGGCGGGGTCGGCGGCGGCCGCGTTGACCGCGTCGCCTCGGTAGACGGGCAGTACGGTGCCGTCCGCGAGGGTCTCGGTCCGCTGGGAGCGCGGTTTGGCGTACTGCCCGGCGAAGCGTCCGATCCGTACCGTCGGCAGCCCGGAGCGCAGTGCGGCCAGCTCGGCGAGCCCGGTCAGCTGGGCGGCCTTGGCGCCGATCCGGTCCGGGGCGGAGTCGGCGAAGGGCTCGGCGCAGTCTCCGCCCTGCAACACGAACGCCTCACCCCGCGCGGCGCGGGCGAGTTCGGCGCGCAGCCGGTCGCAGGAGGGGGCGTCGACCAGCGGCGGCAGGGCCGCGAGTTCCTCCCGCACCTGTGCGACGGCGTGCTCGGACGGCCACTCGGGCTGCTGTGCGGCGGTGCGTTTGAGCCCCGGAGTCGTACTGGTCATCGGTGGTCCTCCTGACCGCTGCTGAAGTGCTGCTCGATCCGCTCCGCGGTGTCCGCGACCTCCTGGGCCAGCGGCCGGTCGCGGTCCAGGGGCGTCCAGCTCTCCGCGAGCCGTTTCCAGAACCCCTCGGCTGGCAGCGGTCCGGCCAGATGGGAGAGCTGGGTGAGGGCGAGGCAGAGCGAGGCGGTGATCCACCAGGCCCGGTCCAGCGCTTCGGCCACCGCGTTGGCGCTGTTGAGGGCGAGCGGGACATGGTCCTGGTTGCCGAGATTGGTCGGGACGGGGGTCAGCGACGCCGGATAGCCACGCTGGCGGATCGCGCCCAGGTGAGAGGTCGCGGCGATCTGCACGCCCGCGAAGCCGCTCTGCTGTCCGGGAACGGGCGTCAGCATGGGTGGCTGCCCGCCGTTGTGCCGCGGGTCCAGGACCAGGGCCAGCTGCCGTTCGGCGAGGAACGCCAACTGGTGGACGCAGAGCATGTGCTGCTCACTGGCGAGCGAGACGGGCGCCGCGTGGAAGTTGCCGCCGTGCAGCACCTGCCCGTCGACGAAGACGGGGTTGTCCGTGCAGCCCGTGCCCTCCGCGACCAGCACCTGTTCCTGGAAGCCGAGCTGGTCCAGGACCGCGCCCACCACCTGCGGCGCGCAGCGCAGCGAGTACGGCTCCTGGAGCCGGCGTGCGGCCGACGCGTCGCGGCTGGCGGCGCGCCGGGCCTCGCGGATGACGGCGGCCGCGCTCAGCTGTCCGCGCTGTCCGCGGACCGCCGAGAGCCTGTGGTCGTACGGTTCCGGACTACAGCCGAGTAGCCCGGCCAGCCGCCCGGTGCCCACGGCGACGGCGTCGGCCAGCGCCGAGAGCCGCCGGTGGTTGTGCAGGGCGCGTGCGAGTGAGGCGCTGGTGCCGTTGGCGAAGGCCAGCGCGGAACGGGCGTCCCAGCGGACCGGGCCGAGACCCAGCCGGTCGAGCACGCGCGAAGCGGGCTCCTGACGCCAGCCGCCGTCCGGGGTCCGCTGCCAGGCCATGCCCTGACCGGCCGCCGCCTGGGCGGCGTGTGCCAGGGGTATCAGGTCGCCGCTGGCGCTGAGGCTGCCGTCCTGCGGCACCACAGGGGTGAACCCGCGGTTCCACTGTTCGGCCAGCGCCTCCCACACGTCGACCGCTACGGCGGAGTGGCCGAGGGTCATCCCGCGCAGTCGCAGCCAGACCATGGTGCGGACCACCTCGGGCGGCAGGGCGGGTCCCTGCCCTGCCGTGAGATGGTTCAGCAGCCCCGCGCCCTGGGCGAGCGCGTCGGCGTCGGCGTCGTATTCGACGAGCGGCCCGAAGCCCTGGGTCAACCCGTAGACGGGCTGCTTCGCGGCGATGCCGGTCAGGGCGGTGCGGCCTGCCTCCATGCGGGCGCGGGCGGCCGGCTCCAGGACCAGCCGGTGCGTCCCCCGCGTGGCCCCGAGCAGCTGCCGCACCGTCAGCTCGCAGTCCGTGTCCAGTACGAGCGTCACGCCGCACCACCCCCGTGCCCGGTGAGGCGGTCCCGTAGCGGTCCCGCCAGCGGCTTCCCCGTCGCGGACCGGGGGATGCGCGCGACGCGGCGCACCGAGCGGGGCAGCGGGCATCCGGGCAGCGCCCGGCTGAGCACGTCCCAGACGGCACGGGCGTCGGGACCGGCCACGCCGCCGGTGTGGAACACGTCGTAGTGTTCACCGCGGACCGGGTCGACGCCTGGCACGCACACCACGTCGGTTTCCGGGAAGGCCCGGTCGACGGCCTCTTCCACCTGTGCGAGGTCGCAGCGCACCCCGTTGACCTTGATCAGTCGGGAGGCGCGGCCGAGCAGCGTGAACTCGCGTGCCGACGTGGGTCTCACCAGGTCGTCCATCACCCACTCGGCGGGCGGGCGCACCGCGTCGTCGCGGCGTGCCAGGCGCGGGCCGCGTACGGTCAGCCGTCCGTCCGCGCCGACACTGACATCCACGTCGTCCAGCAGGCGCCACGGGCGCTCCGCGCTGGCTTCGGGCGCGAGGTCCCGGACGGCGACCGCCCCGGTCTCCGTCGACCCGAAGATCTCGACCGCGCGCAGCGGCGCTCCGGCCAGCTCCCGCACCACGCCTCGCGCGGCGGGCGTCACCGGGCCCGTGCCGTGCAGGGCGACGGCGCCGGGCAGTCCGGCGATCCGCCGGGCCAGGCTGCGCAGGATCAGCCAGCTGGACGGCACGCACACGAACAGCGTGCGCAGGTCCTGCCGCCAGTCGGGTACGGCGGACGGGTCATGCCAGGCCGCCTGGACGGGCACGGACCGCAGCTCGGGCAGCACCACCCCGAAGAGCCTGCCGTACAGGTGCTCGGGCGGGGCGAAGCAGACCACCTGCTCGATCGGTCCCGGCAGCGTGCGGGCGACCAGTTCGGCCTCCGTGCGCAGCTGCTCCGCGCTGCGCCACCAGCGCACCGGGTCTCCGGTGTGCCCTGATGTCGCGAACGGGATGTCCTCGTCCAGAACCGCGCGGGTCGAGCTCACGCGGAGTGCCCGAGTGCCAGGCGGTCCTCCAGCAGATCGCCCACGAAGGAGACGATCCGGCCCAGGGTCGCGAAGCTGTAGCGGACGTCATGGGCCACGAAGTCGACCTCGATGTCGAACTCAGCCTCGATACGGGAGACGCACTCAAGGGCGGTCAGGCTGTCGTAGCGGTCGCCGAGCGCCTGGGTCAGATCGGCGTCGTCCGCGACGCCCGACAGCGCGTCGCCGAGCAACGGGTCGAGTGCGGCCCTGACGCGGGTGGATATCTCGTCAGCCGTGGGAACGGCGGTCATGCGATGTCCCTTTCCTGGGAGTCGGCGCGCCTCAGCCGGCCTCGGTCGGCCAACTGGACGTGGCCGGGGTCGGTGGGGCGGAACTCGATGTAGAGCAGTGGAGTCGCCCCGGTCAGACCGAGGGCGCCGGCGATCTCGTCCGCGAGCCCGGAGCGGAACTCCTCGTCGCGGTCGGGTCCGACGCACACGGTCACCAGGGCGTAGTGCAGGCCCTCCTCGTCGTGCGGCAGCACGTCGACGGGCATACCGCCGGTGAAGACGGTCTGAGGCGGCGGTTCGGAGAACTTCACCACCACATGGCCCGCGGCGACGCTTCGTTCCGTCAGCCAGCGGGTCAGCCGCACGGCGATCGCGCGGCGGGCGGGCACCGTCAGCGCGGGGCCCTGAATGTCGATCGTGGGCATGGGAAACCTTCGGCGCGGGGATCGGCGGAGATCAGCAGGACCAGCAGAGATCGGCAGAGATTGGCAGAGATTGGCAGAGATCGGCGGACACAGGGGTCAGGACAGGACCAGCGGGGGCAGCGAGTCCCGCGCACCGAGCGCGCCGCGCCGGTGCAGCAGCGTGCCGAGGCAGTCGGCGAGCGGTCCGCCCCCGGCGGGGGCGAGCGGCGTCCACGCCGTGCCCTGCCGGGTACGCACCCGGTCGGTGAACCGGCGCAGATGCTCACGGTCGACCTCGACGCCGTACAGGTCCGATGTGGCCACCGCTTCGTAAGTGGAGAGCAGATCCGGCATCCGCGCGCCCGTGTTCGCCCAGCCACCGCCCCGTACCCGGTGCCGGTCGAGCAGCTCGCGGAGGGCCTCGGGCCCCCGCTGTCCGAGAGCGTGGCGGATGCGCAGGACCTGAAGGCCCGGACGCAGTGCCCCGGTCGGCGTCGAGGCGGCGTAGGAGGCCAGGGCGGCGCTGTCGAGCACGGTGTCGATCTCCGCGCCCAGCCGGTGGACGACGGCGGTCGCGGCGGCGGTGGACAGCGGGTCGGATCCGCGCCCTTCCCAGAATCCGAAGCCGCCGTCGGGGTTCTGCAGGGTGCGCAGCCAGCCGAGGATCCCGGCGCGCTCGGCGGCGTCCCGCTCGGGGTCGTCGAAAGCCCCGGCGGTGAGCCCCCAGAGGGTGCAGCGGATCTCGCTGCCCCGCCCCGGCATATACATGAGGCCTGCCTCGTTGGGCAGTTGGCAGCTCTCCAGCCAGGTCCGGTGGTCCAGGGCCGTCTGCTCGGTGGGCGCGGTCAGCGCCGCGGCCGCCGTGGTCAGCGCGTCGGCGGCCAGCTCGGGTTCACGGTAGGTGTATCCGCCGCCAGGACAGGCCAGTTCGCTCATGCGGCGTACGACGTCGTCGGCGAGGTCGGCGACCTCGGCCCCGACTCCGATGAGCGCGCCCACCGCGCAGAACGACGCCCAGACGTCCTCGACCTGGTAGCCGCTCCACCGTACGAACGCCCCGGTGGTTCCCCGCAGGCCGCGCACCCAGCCCTCGATGGGGCGGGCGGGCAGCGCGTCCAGCGCCCGCAGCGCCGCCACTGAGCGGTAGGTGGCCCACAGACAGGGAACCTCGGCGTCCGGAGAGAAGCGGAAGCCGCCGTCCGGGGTCTGCTGGGCCTGGATCCAGGAGACCAGTCCCGGTACGTCCCAGGGCGGGTCGACGGGCTCTTCGCTGTTCAGTGCCGCCCAGGCCGCCGCGCCGTAGTGGCAGGCGCGCACATCGGGGGCGCCGTGACCGGGGGTCCAGCTGAGCCCGCCGTCCTCGGTCTGCAGTCCGCGCAGCCAGTCCAGCAGCGCTTGCCGGTCCGGTACTCCGGCTTCGCGGAGCCCGATCGCGGTCCTGGTGGAGAAGTGCGTGGCCCAGACCTCGGGGGCCTGTCCCGGCGTCATGGCGTAGGCCGCGCCGGACCAGGTGGTGCGCAACCAGTCGGCCACCTGGGCCTTCTCCGGTACCGGGCGGCCGAGATCGGTGAGTGCCTGGGTGCAGTAGAAGGTGGCCCAGGCGTCGGACGGCATACCGACCGACCAGGCGTAGCCGCCGTCCGCGTTGCGACGGCCCGTCAGGTAGCGGGCCGTGTCCTCGGGGGCGGTGACGTCCGCGGTGCGGCCGAGCCAGGCCAGGGTGCGCACGGCGGCGTAGGTGCACCAGAGGTCGGGCTCGCCGAGGACGGCCCCGCCCACGGGCGAGGGGGCGAGCGACGGGCGGGCCGGGGGCAGGCTGGCCGGGGAGGGGCTGATCGTGGTCACGAGGCACGCTCCACGACTCGTACGTTGGTGCGCTTCCAGCTCTTCTGTGATCCGCCGCTCTTGGTCGTCGACGGAAGCGTGTTGACGAAGGTCACACCGTCCCAGGTCAGCCCCAGACGCTCGACGGTCGTGCGCCGTACCGCGTCGGCGGTGGCGGGCTCCGCCGCGCGGTCCGCGCCGAAGGGGCGCTCCAGGAGCAGCCGGGCGTAGGACCCGGCCTCGTCGGTCTCGACGAGGTAGCCGGTGGCTTCGGTGCTCCCGTAGACGATCTCCTCGACGTCGAGGAGGGTCACGTCGACGCCGCCGAGGCGCAGCATGTCACTGCTGCGGCCGCGCACGACGAGGGTGCGGCCGGTGTCGCCGCAACCGCAGTCGGCGCTGCTGACCTCCACCTCGTCGCCGGTGTCCAAGCGCATCAGGGGACGGGCGTGGAGATTGAGCGGGGTCACCACCAGGCGGCCGATCCCGTCGGACGGCAGGGGAACGGCGCCGTCGGCGTCGGCGAACTCGAAGTAGTGGGCGCCGGTGAGCAGATGGAGGCTGCCGTTCGCGCAGGTGGCCGCCAGGGTTCCGGTCTCGGTGCTGCCGTAGCTCACGTCGTACCCGGCGGCGTCCCACCAGTCCCCGAGCCGGTGGCGGAGCGCCGGAGTGCTCACTTCGCCGAGCAGCAGCAGCTTGGCGACGGAGTCCGCCAGTCCGGGCAGGGTGCCGCGCTGCTGGAGGAGGCGGGTGAGCTGTATCAGCACGCCGGGGGCGGCGAAGACCACGGTCGGGCGCAGGGTGGTCCACAGCGCGGAGATCCGGTCCCAGTCCGAGATGCCGGTGGCGAAGGGGTACATCCTGGTGTGCGGAAGACCGAGATACTCGCAGACGGACACGATCAGATCGCCCACGGGCACGATGTCGGAGGGCAGCAGGATCGCCACCCGGTCGCTCGACCGCAGCACTGACCGCCAGGATTCGGCCACGGACACGGTGTTCCAGACGATGTCCTCCAGGAGCCGCGGGGTAGGCGTCACACGCCCCGACGTCCCGGTGGTCTCGTAGTACTTGGCGGACTCGGTGAGTTCCGTGACGGCGAAGCGCCACGGGTCCGCCTTCAGTTCGTCCTTGGTGGTGACGGGCAGCGCCCGGAAACTCTCCCAGCTGAAGTCGGGAATCCCCTGGAACGCCTGGGACTTGGCGGCCCTTTCCCACAACCGGGCCAGTTTCTGGCCGTAGAAGTCCTCGGTCGGCTCTCCACGGCGCGTCTCGCGAGTCTCCTCCTGAGCCAGTTGCAGGAGATTCAGCCCTGCTCGATCGCGAATCAACATGCCCGGTGTCCCCCAACTCGCCGCGGATCTGCGGCCTCACGTCGACTCTGTGTGCCGTGAGGCATTCAGTCATGCCCGCCGTCGGCGAGTCCAATAACTATCTCGAATCGCTTTTCATAAGCGGCACTTATTACGTGAGTGGAGATTCTCCTTGGACATCGCAAGCCGCGGCATCGCCTACTGTTCCCATGACGAGGACCGAGACCGAGATACCCGTGGGCGCGCTGCTCGACCGGATGGCCGAACTGCCGTCGCTGAGCGAGCGGTACGAGCAGGCACGCGGGCTCGCCGAACCCGCGCTGGCGGACCTGCCCGTACTGACCAAGGACGACTTCCGCACCGCGCTCCCGGACGTGCTGCGCCGCGCCAGGCGCCGACCGCACGGCTCCATCGTCCTGGGCAGCGGGGGCACCACATCGGCGCCCAAGCTGAGCCTGATTCCCAGCAGTCAGCTGATCGAGGCGGTCTCCGGCGCATGGAGCCCGCTCGACCGTGAAGACGTCCTCGTCAACTACGACACTCCGGGCAGACTGAGCTCCTCGCACAACTTCTTCAACGCGCTGGCCCACCACGCGGGGGCCGTGACCGTCCCGCTGGGCGCGGTGGACGACGCGCAGCTGTCCGAGTGGCTGGACTTCGTGGACCTGCTGGACGCGACCGCCCTCAACGCCACCCAGAGCCAGATCTCCCACCTGCTGGAGTTCTACGAGCGCGCCGAGCGCACGCCGCCCTCCTTCCGGAAGCTGCTGTGGACGGGCGAACCGTTCGGCGAGCGGGCCCTGGAGATCACCCGCCGTGTGCTGCCGGACGCGGAGCTGTACGGTGTCTACGGCTCGACCGAGACGTGGGTCATCGGCCACAACGGCCCCGGCTGCGACCTGGACACCTTCCATCTCGTGCCGTACCAGCACATCGAGTTGAGCGACGGTCTGATCCTCGTCACCAACCTCCATCCCGAGTGCGTCAACCCCGTGGTCCGCTACCGGATCGGGGACCGGGGGGAGTTCACCCAGTGCGCCTGCGGCCGTAGCGAGCCCGCGCTGCGGGTCATCGGGCGCGACGATCCGCAGCTGAAGTTCCTCAGCATTCTGGTGACGCCCCAGGAGATCGCCGAGGCCGCCAGGGCGGAACCTTCCGTATCCGATGTACAGATCGCGCTGTTCGACCACGGGACCGCGCACGAGCGCATGGAGCTGAGGGTCAGGACCGCGCCCGGCGCCGACGCCGCGGACGTCGAGCGCCGGGTCCAGCACACCGTGCTCACCCAGGTCTACCGCCTCGGATACGAGGTCCAGAGCGAGGCTCCGGACGCCTTTCAGGTACGCGTGGTGGACCGGTTCACCGTCAACGACCGCTCCAACAAGACACCCCTGCTGGTCAAGGACTCGCCCCTGGTCTGACGACCGAGCCGTCCGGATCCCAGCCTCACGCCCCGCCCGACCTCAGGAGATCCCATGCCCCGCGACACCGCCCGCACCGCTCGTCCACGGCACTATCTGATGTGCCGCCCGACCCACTTCGAGGTCAGTTACTCGATCAATCCGTGGATGGACCCCGGCAAGCCGGTCGACCGCGACCTCGCCATCCTCCAGTGGGAGCGACTGCACGCGCTCTATCTGGAGCTCGGTCACACCGTTGACCTGATCGACCCGCTGCCCGGTCTGCCGGACATGGTCTTCGCCGCCAACGGCGCGACCGTGGTGGACGGCCGGGTCCTGGCCGCCCGGTTCCGCAACGAGGAGCGAGCGGCCGAAGGGCCCGCCTACGCACAGTGGTTCCGGGACAACGGTTTCCCGGAGGTCCTGGAACCACAGTGGATCAACGAGGGGGAAGGCGACTATCTGGTCACCGACAGCTGGGTGCTGGCCGGTTGCGGCTTCCGTACCGACCCCGCCTCCCACCAGGAGGCGCAGGAGCACTTCAGGCGTCCCGTGATCGGGCTCACCCTCGTCGACCCGCGCTTCTACCACCTGGACACCGCTCTGGCCGTGCTGGACGGAGACGAGATCATGTACTGCCCCGAGTCCTTCTCACAGGGCAGCCAGGAGGTGCTGCGCCGCCTGTTCCCGGACGCCGTCCGGGTGCTCCCCGAGGACGCCGGGGTGTTCGGCCTGAACGCGGTCTCGGACGGGCGCAACGTGATCCTGCCCGCCGCGGCCACGAACCTGGCGGCGCAGCTGGCCGAGCGCGGCTATCAGCCGATCGGCGTCGACCTCTCCGAACTCCTCAAGGCGGGCGGCAGCGCGAAGTGCTGCACCCTGGAGATCCGAGGGGCTTCCTACGCGCCGACGACGGAGGCGACTGAGCCGACATCGACGACGGAGGCGACGGAGCCGCCGCGCACGGCATGCGTCGTCTGAACCGATGAGGTCCGGGGGGTCCGGGAGGTCCGGGGGGTCCGGGGGGTCAGGTGGGTCCGGGGCGGAGCGACCGTACGTCGCTCCGCCCCGGCCGCCGTCGCCATGAAGGAGAGAAAGAGCCGCAGCGCGGACTTCCCGTTGTCCCTGCGCCAGGCAAGGGCGAGCGGCACGGTCGGCGCGCCTTCCAGCCTGCGGAGTACGACACCCGGAACATCCAGGAGGGCGACCGATCCCTCGGTCACCAGCGTGATCCCGTCCCCCTCCGCGACCGCCATCAGCATCCGCGCCTCGTCCGGCTCCTCCTTGGCTATCCGGGGCCGGTCCCCGGCCCCGTACACGGCTTCGGTGATCGACTCCCAGAGACCGCCCGCCTCACGGGGGAAGAAGACCAGCGGCTGCCCGCTGATCGCGCCCCGCGGAACCACGGAATGACCCGCCAGCGGATGCCCGGACGGGAGCCCGACCAGGATCTCCTCCCGCCCCACGAGCAGTGAGCCCACCGTTTCGCAGCTCCCGATCGGCGGGCGCACGAACCCCACATCGACGCTCCGGGCCCGGATGCGGTCCAGATTGAGCGTGCTGAAGCCGTTCGACGTCTGCAGAGTGACCTGGGGGTGGGCGATGCGAAAGGCCGCCGTCAGCTCCGAGGCCGGGCCCAGGCCCGCGGAAGCGGTGTACGCGAGCGACAGCGTGGAATGGTGCCGTTCGGCCAGCCCGTGGGCGAAGGCGTCGACGTCCTCCGCATGGGCAAGCAGTTCACGGGCCTTGGGCAGCAACGCCTGCCCTAGGGGCGTGAGGGACACCCGCTGCCGCGAGCGACAGAAAAGCGGTGCGCCTATTTCTCTTTCCAGGTTCTTCACCGCCTGGGAGAGTCCGGGCTGAGAGATGTGCAGCCGCTTGGCCGCCCTGCCGAAATGAAGCTCCTCGGCTACCGCAGTGAAATACCGTAGACCTCGAATATCCATCGGCGGAATCTCGCGCTTTCTACGGTTCGACGCCACCCCAGCCGGAGTCGGCCAGGACCACCGATTCGGACAGGGGCTGAGACGTCGTCAGGGCGGTCCACCCCACACACGCGAACACTGCCATAACGGCGACGGACACTGCGGTGAACGATTTTCCAACGGTGGTACGCATGGGTCTTACTCGCTCCTTTTCACGATGCACTAACCCGAGCGGGCTCGCTGCCCATCGTGCCTGAAGAAGCACCCACAGCCACGAACAAGCCACTTCACAAATGTAAGCTGCACGCTCATGAACCATGGCGAGCGGTGCACAGATCGGTCTATATGCGACAGCTGGGAGGACGGGGCGCCGTGCCCGTCCGGCCTGCGCTTCTACCGGAAGGTGCTCACCGAAACCGGCCATCCGCTCGATGACGCGCCGGGATGCCTGCGCTCCCTTGGCCTGGTGACCGAAGACCCGAGAGAGCCCGGCACGGCCCAGGCGGTGCCGCCCGCCACGGCCCGCTACGCCGCCTGCGGTCCCCTACGGGAACGCGTCGCCGAGTACCAAAGCGTCGAGCGTGCGCTGCAAGCCGCCTTCGCGGTCGCCGAGTCGGCCTATGCCGAGGTGCGCCGCCATGAGGCGCCGCCCTTCACCGTGCACCACGGCGATGAGCCCATCAGCCAGGCGCTCGAAGCGGCGGTCGACCAGTGCCGACAGGAGTTGCTCACCGCCCAGCCGGGCGGCAGCCGCCCGGACGCGCACCTGGCTTCCGCCCTCCAGCGGGACATGCGACTGCTCTCCCGCGGGGTCGTCCAGCGCACGCTGTACCAGCACACCGTCCGCTCCCATCAGCCGACCCTGAACTACATCGCCCAGGTCACCGAGGCCGGTGCCGAAGTGCGGACCCTTACCGAGGTCTTCGAGCGGCTCATCATCTGCGACCGAGAGGTCGCGTTCCTCCCGATTTCCGACGACCGCAGCACCGCCGCCCTGGAACTGCGTCACCCCGCCGTGGTCCGCTACCTGGCGAACTCCTTCAACCGCGACTGGAGACGCGGAGTGGCCGTGGTGTCGGGGCGGCCCCAGAACCGCTCGACCCTGGTCGCCTCCGATATCCAGCGCACCATTCTGCGGGGAGTCATCTCCGGCGAGACAGACGAATCCATCGCCCGCCGCCTCGGCCTCAGCCGCCGCAGCGTCGCGGAACACGTCCGGAAGATCTCGGCGCAGCTGGGCAGCAGCAGTCGTGCCCAGCTCGGCTATCTGGTCGCGACCACGAACTTCCTCTCCTCCCCTGAGTGACATCACGGCGGACATCGCGCACGCATACCACCGACAGCCGTTCGATACTGTGTCCGTCCGGGAGGCCGCATCTCCTGACCAGAGATGACACCACGGCGGCACGGGGCGGCACAGCCGCACGGCCTCAAGCCAGGCCCTGCTCCCGGAGAACGGCCACCAGCACGGACGGGGGAAACACCGATGCCCACAGCGCACACGCCACACGCGCCGCCCGGCAGCGACGACGGCGACGCGGTCGTCGCCGTACACGGCCTGCGGATGCGCTACCGCGACCAGGACGTCCTGCGCGGGGTCGACTTCACGGCCCGGCGAGGCGAGGTCGTCGTCCTGCTCGGTCCGAACGGCGCGGGCAAGACGACCACCATCGAGATCCTGGAAGGCTTCCGGATCCGCTCGGCCGGTGACGTGACCGTACTCGGCGCCGATCCGGCGCGCGGGGACGAACACTGGCGGGCGCGCCTGGGCATCGTGCTGCAGTCCTGGCGCGACCACGGCAAGTGGCGGGTGCGCGAGCTGCTGGCCCATCTCGGCTCGTACTACGCGCCGTACTCCACCGCCGACGTGCGACGGCCCTGGGACACCGACGAACTCACCGCCGCCGTGGGGCTGACCGAGCAGGCCGACCACCGCGTCGGCGCCCTGTCCGGCGGGCAGCGCAGGCGCTTCGACGTGGCCGTCGGCCTCGTGGGCCGCCCCGAGCTGCTGTTCCTGGACGAGCCGACGGCCGGTCTCGACCCGGAGGCCAGGAACGAGTTCCACGGCCTGGTGCGGGGGCTCGCGGACGAGAGCACCACGGTCCTGATGACCACGCACGACCTCGCCGAGGCCGAGAAGCTCGCCGACCGGATCCTCGTGCTGGCCGGCGGCCGCATCGTGGCCGACGGCACGGCCGCCGAGCTGTCCCGGCGGGCGTCCGCCGAGGCCACCGTCCGCTGGACGCGGGACGGGCGCGCCTTCGAGGAGTCGACGGCCGAGCCCACCGGCTTCGTCCGTCGGCTGTTCGAACAGCACGGCGAGGCGATCGGCGGTCTCGAAGTACGCCGGGCGAGCCTGGAGGACACCTATCTGACGATGGTGCGGGAACTCGAAGGACGCGCGGGGCTCGAAGAGGGAGGGGCGCGATGAGCCCGGTGTGGTACGCGGCGCGCGTCGGAGTGCGGCGCGGCTGGACGGAGCTGCGGCAGACGTTCACCACGGGTCAGGACGTGTTCGGGTACGTGCTCTGGACCGTACTGCTGATCGTTCCGCTGGCCCTGACCCGCGACGAGCCGGTGGAGGGCGCCGGGATCTCGGTCGGCGCGTTCATGCTGCCGAGCATGCTGGGCATGACGCTCGCGTTCACCGGGCTGATGACCACGGCGCAGCTGCTGGCGACCGAGCGCGAGGACGGCACCCTGCTGCGGGCCAAGGCCGTGCCGCACGGCATGGTCGGCCATCTGGTCGGCAAGATCGTCATGGTGTCGGGCACCGCGCTCGCGTCCATGGCGCTGCCGTTCGCCGTCGGGATGCTCCTGGTCGACGGCGTGGCCCGGCAGGCCGGCGGCGCGGCGCTGACGCTGCTGTGGGTGGTGCCGCTGGGGCTCCTGGCGACCCTGCCGATGGGCGCGGTCATCGGCTCGTCCGCGTCCAGTCCGCGCGTCGTCGGGCTGCTGATGCTCCCGGTGATGGGGCTCGTCGTGATCTCCGGGATCTACTTCCCGATCTCCGAGCTGCCGGAATGGCTGCGGCCCGTCGGACAGGTCTTCCCCGTGTACTGGCTCGGCCTCGGCCTCAGGTCAGCGCTGCTGCCCGCCGACGCGGTCGCCACCGAGATCGGCGAGTCCTGGCGGCACCTGGAGACGGTGGGCGCACTGGGCGCCTGGGCGGTCGCCGGGCTACTGCTCGCGCCGCCCGTGCTGCGCCGGATGGCCCGCCGCGAGTCGGGGGCGACGATGGCGGAACGACGCCGGAAGGCGATGCAGCGGGTCGGCTAGTGCGAGCCGGGGGCGCGGATATTCGTTTCGCACCGGGCGGAGCGCGCCGTACCGTGGCGTGGTGACGACTCAGGTGATCATCCTCAACGGCGGCTCCAGCTCGGGTAAGTCCGGGATCGTACGGTGCCTGCAGTTCGTACTGCCGGACCCGTGGCTGGTGTTCGGGTGCGACTCGTTCGTCGACGCCCTGCCCGCGAAGCTGAAGGAGGCGGACGCGGGGATCGCGATCGGGCCGGACGGCGAGGTGCGCGTCGGGGCGGAGTTCCGGGCGCTGGAGGCCGCCTGGACCGAGGGGGTGGCGGCGATGGCCAGGGCCGGCGCCAGGATCGTCATCGACGACGTCTTCCTCGGCGGAGCGCGGTCACAGCAGCGGTGGCACCAGGCCCTGGACGGACTGGACGTGCTGTGGGTCGGCGTCCGCTGCGCCCCCGAGACCGCCGCTGGCCGCGAGGTGGCACGCGGGGATCGCGCGCACGGCATGGCCGCGTCGCAGGCGAGTGCGGTCCACGAGGGCGTGCGCTACGACCTGGAGGTGGACACCACCCACACCGAGTCCCTGACCTGCGCCCACGCCATCGCCGCACACGTCGCCTGACAGCTGGACGCGGTCACGACGTGCGCGGCGGCCGGGCGAGCGGTCCGCGCTCGCGCTTCTCGCCCTCGCCCCTCACCCGGTCGGCTGCGCCTCAGCGAGCCGGCTCGGCCTCCGGGACGGCGTACCGTTCAGGTGCGCCATCACGTCCGCATGGAAGCGGTCCACGGCGTCGTCCACACTGCGGATGAAGCCGCTCTCCGCCTTGCCCCTGGTACTGCCCATGCCCTTGAAGAGCGACAGCCGGAATCCGGTGATCTGCGCCCCGTCCTTCGGCAGGATGTCGGCGGGTTCCGGCCGCAGCCGCTCCAACGTGCCACGGGGCCCCGCTCCCTGGCCCTCCACGAGCGTCTCGACATGCAGATCGGCAGGCGCCGCGGCGAGTTGCCGGATCAGACGCTTGACTCTGGCGAGCGGGTAACCCTTCGACGGGGCCGGTACCTCGATCGAGGTGCGCAGCTTGCCGGTGCGCAGATCCGCGGTGATGGCAAGGATTCCGGGGGTCGCCTCGACTCGTAGTTCCGCGTGCAGGCGTCCCTCAAGGCAGAGTCGGTCAGCCTGCGCCACACGGCGCACCGAGGGATCCGCGCCGCGCTTGGCGCGCTGGACGGGCAGCACCTTCTGCCCGAGTTCCCCACCCAGCCGCAGGCAGACCTGCCGCATCAGACGCTCCCAGCTCTCCACCACGTCGACGGCACGGCGATCCCCCTGGGACAGGGTCTCGCTGTCGATGCCGTCGCGCACCGGCACCCAGGCGGGGCCCATGTTCTGGAAGCCGTGGCAACCGGAGTTGTCATGCTGGAGGTAGTGCAGCAGCTCATGGAGCAGCCAGGCGTGGGCAGCGTTGCCCACACCCTCGTGGCGGATCAGCATCTGTGCCTGATGGGCTACTTCGGCCCAGGAAAGGTGTCTGAGCGCGGCCTTGTGCTTACGCCGCCCGTCGATCCTGACGTCGACCAGAGGTGCCCCTTCCAGAGCTACGTCGTTGGACAGCGTGATCACGGCCTCGTATCCGCGCCGGGCGGCGATGTCCATGTAGTCCTGGACCTGTTCTGCCTTGAGCGGGTTGCCGTTGGTCTTCGTCTCGACGAGCGCGGTCCAGAGTTTGCCCGCCCGCTCGACTCGGATCACGCCGTCGGGGCGCCTGGGGGTGTCTCCGTTCGGCAAGGAGACCTCGGTGAACGTCTCCATACGCCCGGCCGGAGCACCGAACGCCGCGGTGAGCCGACGGCCGAACTCCGGAACCTGTGCCATGACCGACAAAAGCACAGACGTGGCCCGCATTTCGCGTTCTCTGTCGTTCTTGAGTGCGGACACGGGAAAGAGCCGGGCCGTCCGCCAGGAGTCATTCTCGGCGAGTGACTTCTTCGCGGCCTTGGGAAGCGTGACCTTCTTGCGGGCGGTACGGGGCCGGGGGGCCGTCTTTGCCTGCGGTGCGGGTGCCGCCTGCGCGCCGGGCGACGGCTGAGTGCCGGTCCCGTCCTCTTCGGGGTTCTTCTGCGCGGGGATCGCCGCTGCTGGGGGTGCGTCTTCGGCTGCCGCCTCCGCTTCGGCCTCCGCTTCGGCCGCCTCCTCGTTCGCCGCCTCATCCGCAGCGTCGTCCTCGATCGCGACGCCGAAGTCGGTAGCCAGGCCCGCCAGTCCGGTTTCGTATCCCTGGCCGACGGCGCGGAACTTCCACTCCCCGCCGCGACGGTAGAGCTCACCGAAGATGAACGCGCTCACGTCCCCGGCGTCCTCGGTGGAGAACTGGAGCAGGTTCTCACCCGTTCCGTCGGCGAGCGTCATGCACAGGTCGTTCAGATCTCCGAAGCGGCGGCCGTATCTGCTCGCCGCGACGACGATGCGTTCGACGTCGGACGGCATCGCGGTGAGGTCGAAGCCGATACGGTCCTCGTTGCCGTCGGCTGTCGGTGTCTTACCGATGAGCTGGACACTGCCGTCGGAAGCGACCGGGTTGTTATAGAAGTAGAAGTCGGCGTCGCTCCGCACCTTGCCGCCGGATCCGAGAAGCAGGACCGAGACGTCCGCGTCCCCCTCTCCCGAAGGGCTGCTCCAACTCAGGCTTACGAGAACGGATCCGACATCGTCAACGAGCGCTCCCAAAGCGATATTGGCGCCCTTGACCAGCTTGTGCATACAACCCCCCAGCTGCGTGACCGCGTTGGGACATACCTCGGCGATCTCTTAGTGGCTCTTGCTCAATCGGCGATCCCTGCTGAAGGGGAACCCTAGTCTCCGATGTCACCGACACGCCGGAAAGTGCGAGAAGTGACGTTCATGCCGGCTGGGCGAGCGTGCTCCCGCTCAGGGGAGCGGAAGTCACTGGCGTACCTCGCTGGCCTCGACCGCCGCCCGCCCCGTCTTGAGCGACGAGAACAGCAGCGTGAGCAGGATGCCGCCCGCGCACCAGGCCGCCAGGACCAGGAGCGGTCCGGTGATCGCGTGGCCGCCGAAGTACGCGATCGAGCGGCCCGCCCAGGTGCCCGCGCCCGGCGGCAGGGCGGGGCCGATCTCCCGCCAGAACGGGGGCAGCAGCGGATACTGGTACGCGCCGCCCGCGCTGGGGTTGCCCGCGACCACGATGATCAGCACGGTCAGGCCGATGCCGACGATCCCGGCCATGCCCTGGAGGGCGAAGGTGGTGGCCCCGGACGCGAACACCACCAGCGCGCCGAGCCCCGCGAGGCCGAGGACGCTGCCGGGCAGCGCGCCCAGGACCGGGCCGATGAACACGGCCCCGAGCAGCCCGAGCGCCAGCGCGAACACGGCGAGCGTGAGCAGCCGGATCGTCGCCCGCATCCGGTTGGCGGGACGCGCGCCGTAGCTGATCGCGAGGATCGCGGCGCACAGATAGCCGCCCACACACCAGCCGACCACCAGATAGAACGCCGAGAGCCCGCGCGAGTCCCCGCTGTCCGCGGGGAACACGTCCTCGGGCGTGGCGGTACGCTGCTGCGCCGCCTCCGCCTGCGCGACGATCTCCGTGAGCGCGTCGGTCACCGCCGAGCCGCCGCCGCTCGCGAGCAGCAGCCGGTCCGTGTCGGACGTCGGGTCGACCACCAGCGCGCCGTAGATCTTCCGGTCCTTGAGCTGCTCGCGCGCGGCCCGCTCATCGGCGACGGCCCGCGGGTCGAGCGGCGAACCGGGCAGCCGCTCCAGCTGGGCGACCGTCTGCCCCCGCACCTGCTCGGGAGCGACCACGCCGAAGGCGATGTCCTTGGGCCGCTGCTCGTGGAAGGCCCCGGCGTACGAGACGATGAACAGCACGCCGAGCGCCAGCACGCCCAGCACCAGCAGCGCCGCCCGCGGCCGTACCGCGTCCTTGACCTCTCCCAGGAACGTGTGCATACGGCCAGCATCGGCGGGACCCGGCGAACGCGCTGGCTGGATGCGGCCGATCGGTACGCCCCCGCGGCGCGCCCGCCCGCTGACCCACTCCAAAGCACCTCACCGGTCGCACGCGTCAACGAGCGGTGCCAGGATCGGTCCGAGGCGGGGGGACTGACCGGCGGGGGGCAGGCAGCAAAAGGGAGCGGCCATGCGCCGAATACAGCGGATTTTCGCACTGGACCTGGGCAGCTCCGCCCTGCGGCTGTGCGTCGACGGCGAGGACCAGGTGACCTCGGTGCCGTCGGTCGCCGCCGTGAACAGCTCGGGTTCGGTGGTGGCCCGCGGCGCCACGGCCCAGTCGATGCGCGGCCGTGCCCCCACCCATGTGGACATCGTGCGACCCGTCGCCCGCGGGGCCGTGATCCACCAGCAGATAGCCATCCGGCTGCTGTCCGCCAGCCTCCGCGACACCGGCCCGCTCAGCGCCCTGAAGGACTGTCACGCCGCCGTGTGCGTCCCGGACGAGGCGACGCCCCTGGAGCGGCGCGCCCTGGCCGAGGTCTGCCACGAGGCCGGGCTCGGCCGCGTACGGCTGATACCGAAGTCGCTGACCGACCTGGTGGGCCTGGGCCTTCCGGTGCACGAGCCCACCGGGGCACTGCTGGTCGACGTGGGCGTCGAACGGACCTCGGTGTCCATGATGAGCATGGGCCACGCCACGCTGACCCGGACCGGCGAGTGCGGCGGCCAGTCCGTGAACCAGGCGCTGATCCGCCATCTGCGCACCGAGCACGGCCTCACCACCGTCGACGAGGCCGCCGAGGACGCCAAGCTCCAGCTGTCCGCCCTCACCAGCGCGGACGACCACATCCTCGTACGCGGCAAGGACCTCACCGACCGGGTGCCGCGCACCCAGCGGCTGCCGCTGGACGAGGTCGCCGCGGTGACCGGCACGGTCTGCGACGACGTGACCCGGCTGGTCAGGTCCGCGCTGGAGGACGGCCCGTCCGAGCTCGCCCATGACGTACTGGAACGGGGGATCCTGCTCATCGGACGCGGGGGCCGGCTGCCGGGGCTCGCGAGCCGCATCCGCGACGAGGTCGGGGTACCCGTGCACCGAGTGGGCCTGGACGGCGCCACCGGCGTCGTGGGCGCCCACCGGCTGGCCCAGAACGCGGCCAGGAACCAGCGCGAACTCTCCGAGTACGTCCCGCTCGCGCTGACGTGACGGGTACGCCGCCTCGACGAAAGAGACGAGAGCAGCCAGCGGCATGGCCGGATCGTACGCGAAGCTGGCCCTGACGGCGCTTTCCGGCCACGCTCCCCGCACGGAGACTGAACCCGAATCTCCGATCCCGACCCGAAGTCCCCAGGGGGAGCCATGGCCTTGGACATGCGCGAGCTGTGCGAGCGGTGCGAGAGCGCCCCGCTGGCGCCGGACTCGCCCGCCCGCATCTGCACCTACGAGTGCACCTACTGCGAACCCTGCAGCGAGGCCATGCGCCACGTGTGCCCCAACTGCGGCGGCGAACTGGTCCCCCGCCCCCGCCGCTGAGGAGCGCCGGCACAACGCCCCCTCACAGGCAACCGAACACCGATTCGCCCACTCGAACGATAACTATACGTGACATCCCTTGACGGCGACGCACCCAGAGCGACGTCACCCTCACCTTGACGCCCACCGCCATCGAACAGGCAACTCCCTTCCATCCGGGGCGCGAAGGGCGCATATTCCGATCCCGCGCGTGTTCACGCGCCCCGAGTTTCGTTACTCACCGCGACCACATCTCTGGTAGTCCTGCCTACACAGCGTGACGGCGACAGGTGTTGCCTCAACGATCGTTTGTGCCAACAGGAAGAGGTATGTGATGTCGGTCGACACGAGCGCGCCACCCGTGCGAGACCAGCAGGAGCAGCTGAGCCTCGGCACGGCAGCCGCCCGGAATCTGGCCACCACGACCAAGTCCGAACCCCAGATGCAGGGGATCAGCTCCCGCTGGCTGTCGCGGATGCTGCCCTGGGTGAACGTGCCGGGCGCCACGTACCGGGTGAACCGCCGCCTCGCGTACACCGTCGGCGACGGCCGGGTCACCTTCGTGAAGACCGGCTCGAAGGTCCAGGTCATCCCGGCGGAGCTGGGCGAACTGCCCCTGCTGCGCGGCTTCACGGACGGCGACGCGCTCGGCGCGCTCGCGGAGAAGTTCGTGCAGAAGGAGTACGAGCCGGGCCAGGTGATCGTCCGGTCGGGCAAGAAGGCGGACCACGTCTACCTGATCGCGCACGGCAAGGTGGAGAAGGTCGGCGAAGGCCCCTACGGCGACGAGACCGTCATCGGCATGATGGCCGACGGCGACGCCTTCGGCGGTCAGGTGCTCGCCGGAAGCGGCAAGAAGTGGGACTTCACGGCGCGCGCGGCGACCGGCGTCACCGTGCTCGCGCTGCCCCTCACCGCGTACAAGGCGGTAGCGAGCCAGCACGAGGCGCTGCGCATGCACGTCGAACTCGCCGGCTCCAACGGGCACAAGCCCATCAACAAGTCCGGCGAGGTCGAGATCATCCTCAGCTCGTCCCACATCGGCGAGGCCATGCTGCCGGGCACGTTCGCGGACTACGAGCTCGCGCCGCGCGAGTACGAGCTGAGTGTGGCCCAGACCGTGCTGCGGGTGCACAGCAGGGTCGCGGACCTCTACAACGAGCCGATGAACCAGACGCAGCAGCAGCTGCGCCTGACCATCGAGGCGCTGCGCGAACGCCAGGAGTACGAACTCGTCAACAACGCCGAGTTCGGCATGCTCCACAACGCCGACTTCGACCAGCGGATCTCCACCCACTCGGGCCCGCCCACCCCTGACGACCTGGACGAGCTGCTGAGCATGCGCCGCGGCACCCGCTTCATGTTCGCCCACCCGCGCGCGATCGCCGCGTTCGGCCGGGAGTGCAACAAGCGCGGTATCTACTTCGGCGGCGTCGAACTGAACGGCCATCACCTGCCCGCGTGGCGCGGGGTCCCGCTGCTCCCCTGCGGCAAGATCCCGGTCACCGAGACCTGCACCTCGTCCATCATCGCGATGCGTACGGGCGAGGACGACCAGGGTGTCGTCGGGCTGCACCAGACGGGCATCCCGGACGAGATCGAGCCGGGCCTGAACGTCCGGTTCATGGGGATCGACGAGAAGGCGATCATCTCCTACCTGGTCAGCACCTACTACTCCGCCGCGGTGCTCGTACCGGACGCGCTGGGCGTCCTGGAGAACGTCGAGGTCTCCCGCGCGAACGGGAGCTGACGGCGGTGTCGCTCATCTCCCGTGCCATCGCGTCCGGGACGGGCCATGACGTGTCACTGCCCGCCCGCCGTCCGCGACGACCGCGCGCTCGGCGAGACCGTCACCGAACGCCTGGTCGCGTGGGCCGACGAGATCGGGAGCTATCCCGGCCAGTTGGACAAGATCCGCAAGGCCGACTTCGGGCGGCTGATCATGTTCGTCGCGTACAACCAGGAGGGCGTCTGGCACACGGCTCAACAGACCCCGCCGGTCTGGGAGTTCCTGATACACCGGCACGAGAACAGCTTCGTTCCGTGCAGGCCGCCGCGCTCACGGCCACCGGCTCACCAGAGCTGGGCCGGTTCCTGGCGGGCATCTGGTCCTGGCTCGGCGGCAGCCGCGAATGGCACGCGGGCAGCGCCCGCTACTCCACAACCTGACCGACGCCCGCACACCCTCCCCTCTCACGTAAGGGCTCCCTCACCATGTCCAAGCTCTCCACCGAACTGGAAACCTCCGTCGTGGAAGACGTCCTGCGCACCGAGTACCAGAAGTCCGTCGCCGACTACTGGAACGCCGAGAAAGACCCGGTCAACCTCCGCCTCGGCGAGGTCGACGACCTCTACCACCACCACTACGGCATCGGCGACTACGACGCGTCCGTCCTGACCGAACCCGCCGACAAGCGCGAGCAGCGCATCATCGAGGAACTCCACCGGATGGAGACCGCCCAGGCCGACGTCCTCCTCAACCACCTCGGCGCGGTCTCCCGCACGGACCGTCTGCTGGACGCGGGCTCCGGCCGCGGCGGCACCAGCTTCATGGCCAACGCCCGCTTCGGCTGCTCGGTCGACGGCGTCACCATCTCGGAGCAGCAGGTCGCCTTCGCCAACGACCAGGCGGCCCAGCGTGAGGTGGCCGACAAGGTCCGCTTCCACTTCCGCAACATGCTGGACACCGGCTTCGCCACCGGCTCCCGCCGCGGCGTCTGGACCAACGAGACCACCATGTACGTCGATCTCTTCGAGCTGTACGGCGAGTTCGCCCGGCTCCTCAAGCCCGGCGGCCGGTACGTCTGCGTCACCGGCTGCTCCAACGACGTCACCGGCCTGCGCTCCAAGGCCGTCAGCCGCATCGACGAGCACTACACCTGCAACATCCATCCCCGCAGCCAGTACTTCAAGGCGCTCGCGGCCAACAACCTCGTCCCCATCGAGGTCATCGACCTGACCGCGGACACCATCCCGTACTGGGAGCTGCGCGCGAAGTCCTCGGTCGCCACCGGCATCGAGGAGCCCTTCCTCACCGCGTACAAGGAAGGCAGCTTCCACTACCTGCTCATCGTCGCCGACCGCATCTGATCCGCGCGCCCCGCCCGTTCAGCGGGAGGAGGGCGACGCCCCGGTGCCGGCGCCGACGCCGGACCCGGCACCGGGTCGGCCATCGGAGCGGTCTGACGTGTCAGTGCACAGCGCCCAGATGACGAAGACGCCGATCGCGACGGCGATGAGCGCCCAGACCGGCTGATACGGCAGCCAGACGAAGTTGACGACCACGACGGCACACGCGATGCCCACGCCGAGAGCCTTGGCCCAGCCCGCCCGCTTGAGGATGCCGCAGCCGACGACGGCGACCAGAACGCCGAGGACCAGATGGATCCATCCCCACGCGGTGAGATTGAACTTGTACACGTAGTCGCCGAGCCGCGCGTACACGTCGTCCTCGGCGATGGCCGCGATGCCGTGCAGCACCCCGAGTACCCCGTACACCAGCATCAGCACACCGGCGAACAGCGTTCCACCGGACGCCCAGGCCGAACCCCCGTCAGATTCCCCAGTCATCGCCGTCACCCTTCTCTGCCACGGAACACCGATCCTGCGGCTGGCGGAACCGCCCGGCCACCGAAGCCGGGCCATTCGGGTGATTGGGCCTGTCGCGCGACGTCGGAGCGAAGGAGCTCGGCTGAGAAGGCCCATCCTGGATAAAGGTGATGATCACACATAACGGAGGGCACGGCCGGTATGCGTCTTCGTCTCGGCATCCGACTGGCGACGTCGTACGCCACTGCCGTGGTCTTCCTGGCGGGTCCGGCCGCCGCTGCCGAAGCGACGGGGCCGGTTCCCGAGCTCACCCCAGCCGACGGAGTCGGCCCGCACGCACTCGCGCTCCGCGTCACCGTGAACGGCCGCCCAGCGGCCACCGCTCACTCGACCGGCATCCGCGCGGGGCACCGCGTGGTCAAGCGGTACCTGATCATCAACCGCTCAGGGGCGGACCTGCGCCGGGTGAAGCTCACGGACCCTGGCGTGAGCCCCGGAGACATCCACTGCCCCGGCGACGGCGGCGACGGCACGTTCTGGATGCGGGGCCTGACCAGGGTGACCTGCACGGCGACCACGAAGGCCCGGCCAGGAGACCATCCGTCAAAGGCCCGCGTCACCGCCCGCATCCCGTCGTTGAACATGACCCCGACGGCAACGGCACGCTCCGGCTACCGCGGTATCGCGAGCGCCCTGAGCCTCAGCGTCTCGGCAAGGGACACCGGCGGCCTCCGGGCCCGCGTCCGCTACGTACTCACCAACACCGGGGGCCTGACGGTCCACGGAACCAGCCTCACCGAGACGAGCCCGGACGCCCCGCTCACCTGCGCGGGAGGCACCGAACAGAGCGTGCCCCCGCGCGGAAAGATGACCTGCCAGTCCGAACCGCGACTGCCAAAGGCGGGAACCTACACCAGCAGAGCCACAGCCCGCGGAAGCGACCGCCACAAGACGCTGGGCCCGACCGGAAGCCTCGTACCTGCTCCGGAGCTGAGAGCTTCGGCCAGCGACCGCTTCACCCTCGCACCCGAACCCCCTCAGCCAAAACCAACCACACCCCCACCCACACCGCCCCCACCGACACCCGCTCCCCCAGCCCCCGGCCCACCCCCAGCCCCAGCCCCAGCCCCCGGCCCACCCGCACCACCCGCAGACCCTCCCGATCCCGCAGACCCTCCCGAGCTTCCCGCCCTCCCAGGCACCCTCGGCGACGCACTACTGCCCCCCTTCTTCCTCACCGAAGCCCTGACGGCACCGGCAGAAGGCGCAGAAGCAGAGGAAGCGGAAGCAGAAGCACCGACAGAAGCGGGGGCAGAGGCAGAGGCAGACAGCAGCCCCACAACACCGCCAGGCGCGGACACGGCAGAACCCCCCGCCCAGCAGGCCACCGCACCGCAGCCACCGTCCTTGCCCACCCAAGTCAATCGCCTGCTGCGCGACAACTCGACCGTCTCAGCCCTACTGATCTTCATGCTGATCTTCATCCCCGTGGCCGTGGTCACCGCACGCTCGCCGCGCGGCAACGGAAGGGGCAACGGATGAGCCATGTGATCGAGATGCTCGCCCTCGGCCTCGTCGCCGCGATCGCGGTGGCCGCAGGCGTCCTCCTGTGGCGTCGCTATCAGCCGGTCGCCGACGACGAGGACCAGGGGGAAGAAGCGGGCGAGTACATGTCGATGATGGTCTCGCTGCTCTACGCGCTCCTGCTCGCCCTGGCCCTGGTGAACGTGTGGGAGGTACGCGACGACGCGGACGTCTTCACGAACATCGAAGCGGGCGCGCTGCACCAGCTGACGGTCCTCTCCGACGGCATGCCACCCGAGCAGGACAAGCAGATCGACGACATCGCGCAGCGCTACGCGGCCCATGTGGTGCAACAGGAGTGGCCGCTGCTCGCGGACCGCGCTCCGCTCGGCGACGAGGGCTGGCGACTGCTGCGACAACTGCGGCCCGCCGCACTGCCGCCAGCGGAGTCCACCGCCGCGCAACAGGTCACGTCCCTGCAAATGCTGAGCCAACTCGGCGAGTTGGACTACGCCCGCCGTGAGCGCGCGGACGCCGCGGAGGAGACGCTCTCCCCCATCCTGTGGGTCGCCATCTTCGTCGGGGCCGCGCTGTCGATCACTTTCCTGTTCTTCTTCCGCGTACGCGGGGACAAGACCCATGTGTCGATGGTGATGGGCATGGTCGCGCTCACGGTGTTCCTCATCCTCCTCATCAGCCACATGTCGGAGCCCTTCGGATCTGTCATGGGAATCGGCCCCGACGCGTTCCTCCGGTACTTCCCCGAGGCCGAGACGGCATCCAGCACACCGTGACTCAGCCGCCCGCGCCGCCGGAGCGCGTACCCAAAGCCGTTTCCCTCACAGATACAACTGGTGACGGCAGGCCAGGCAGTACGTCTTGCCGTCACGCCGCCCCGTCTCCCGATGCCCGCAGGCCCCTTTCGTGATGACCGCCGCGAGCTCGCGGGCCACAGGGGCTGAACACTCGCCGAGGTTCACCAGGGCGTAACCGCCCTCCCCCACGGCCAGGGGCGTACGTACATCCATCGCCGGGAACTGGATGCCCGCGCGACTCAACGCGACGGCGAGCGCGTCGCGCGCCTCCTCGGCTTCCCGAATCTTCGCCATCAGCCCTCTTCCGTTCACTACTCTGGGTATTCCAGGCATTACAAGCATGGATCCGGAACAGGGAACGGACCACGTCAGCGGGCTGTACTTCCCGGCCTCCCGACGGTAGTTCCACACCTTCCACGGAGGAGCGCGCATGCCGCCGAGACGGGTGATCACCGGCCGCAGCCAGGAACCACGCCAACGCTTCGCCGAGGAGCTGCGGTTACTCCGCTCGCAGCGCGGAGACAGCCTGCGCAAGCTCGGGGAGGTGCTGGGGTGGGACTGGTCGCTGTTCGGCAAGATGGAGAGCGGGGAGACCCTCGGCGGCCCCGAGGTCGTACAGGCGCTTGACCAGCACTACGGGACGTCCGATCTGCTGCTGATCCTCTGGGAGTTGGCGGTCGGGGACCCGACGCAGTTCCGGGAGCAGTACCGGCGGTACATGGTGCTGGAGGCGGAGGCGGTCAGTCTGTGGCACTTCGCCGTCAGCGTCCTGCCCGGCCTGCTCCAGACCAGGGAGTACGCGCGGGAACTGCTCGCGTCCAGCGGCACCAAGGGCGAGGAGCTGACCCGGCAGGTCGAGGCGCGGATCGGACGGCAGGTGCTGCTCGAAGGGGAACACGCGCCGCACTTCCGCACGATCCTGTCCGAGGCGGTGCTGCGTACGCCGCTGCGAGACGCGCGGGCGTGGCGGCCCCAGTTGGAGCACCTCATCGAGATGGCCGAGCGCCCGGACGTCACACTCCAGGTGCTCCCACAGGCCGCTGGCCCGCACGGACTGGTCAGCACTGCCGTGATGTTGCTGCGACTGTCGGACGGACGCACCGTGGCCTACACCGAGAACACCCACCGGGGCGAACTCATCGAGGAAAACGGCTCGGTTGAGCGCCTGCAACGTGCCTACGATGCGGTGCGCGACCTGGCGTTGTCTCCGGCCGAGTCGCGGAAGTTCATCGGGCAGATCCTGGAGGAAGCACCGTGCGACGCACCATCGACCTGACTTCCGTCACCTGGCGCAAGAGCTCCTACAGCAACCCGGATGGCGGCGAGTGCGTCGAGGTCTCCGACGACTTCCCCGCCGTCGTCCCCGTCCGCGACAGCAAGAACCCCCACGGCCCCGCCCTCGTCATCGAGTCGGCCGCCTGGTCGGCGTTCGTCACGTCCGTCAAGCACGCGGATCCCACCCACTGAGCCGCGGACGGCCAGCCGGGACCGGGGTCGGGACCGGGGCCGCGCGACGCGAACCGCCCTCCCCCACGGTTCCGTGATGTGAGGGAGGGCGGCTGGTCAGCTCGGGGGCTGCCGCGAACGCTCAGGCGATCGACGGTCAGGCGACCGGTCAGTGTCCGGCGGTGAGCTGTCCGGCGAGCTTCTCGTGCATCTCGGCGCTGGGCTTGTTCAGGCCGACGATGGTGACCTTCTTGCCCCGGTCCCGGTACTTGGTCTCGATCGCGTCCAGCGCGGCGACCGTGGACGCGTCCCAGATGTGCGCGTCGGACAGGTCGATGACCACGTCGTCCGGGTCGTCCTTGTAGTCGAACTGATAGACCAGGTCATTGGACGACGCGAAGAACAGCTCACCCGTGACCGCGTAGACGACCTGGTTGCCGTCCGGGTCCACGACACCGGACACCTCGGCCATGTGCGCGACCCGCTTCGCGAAGATCACCATCGCGGTGATGCAGCCGACCACCACACCGATCGCCAGATTGTGGGTCGCCACGACACACGCCACGGTGACCACCATCACCACGGTCTCGCCGACCGGCATCCGCTGCAGCGTCTTCGGCTGGATCGAGTGCCAGTCGAACGTGGCGACCGACACCAGGACCATCACCGCGACCAGCGCCGCCATCGGGATATCGGAAACGACCGGACCGAAGGCGATGCACAGCACCATCAGGAACGCACCCGCCAGGAACGTCGACAGCCGCGTGCGCGCCCCCGACGTCTTCACGTTGATCATCGTCTGGCCGATCATCGCGCAGCCGCCCATGCCGCCGAAGAAACCGGTGACCACGTTCGCGACGCCCTGGCCCAGCGACTCACGCGTCTTGTTGGAGTGGGTGTCGGTGATGTCGTCGACCAGCTTCGCGGTCATCAGCGACTCCATCAGCCCCACCAGCGCGAACGCGAACGCGTACGGCGCGATCGTGGTCAGCGTGTCCATGGTGAACGGCACATCCGGCAGCCCCGGCACCGGCAGCGACGACGGCAACTCCCCCTTGTCGCCGACCGTCGGCACCGCGATCCCCGCCGCCACCGTGATCACCGTCAGGATCACGATCGACACCAGCGGAGCCGGGATCACCGTGGTGATCTTCGGGAAGAACACCATCAGCGCCAGCCCGCCCACGATCAGCGGGTAGACCGGCCAGGGCACCTCCCACATCTCCTCGACCTGCGCCATGAAGATCAGAATCGCCAGCGCGTTCACGAAGCCGACCATCACGCTGCGCGGCACGAACCGCATCAGCTTGGCCACGCCGAGCGCGCCCAGCACGATCTGGAAGACACCGCCCAGGATGACGGCGGCGATCAGGTAACCGAGCCCGTACTCGTGGTTCAGCGGGGCGATGACCAGCGCCATCGCACCGGTCGCGGCGGAGATCATGGCCTTGCGGCCGCCCACTATGGAGATCACCACGGCCATCGTGAACGACGCGAACAGACCGATCGCCGGGTCGACCCCGGCGATGATCGAGAACGAGATCGCCTCCGGGATCAGCGCCAGCGCGACCACCAGCCCCGCCAGCACCTCCGTACGGAAGATCTTCGGCGAGGCCAGCCAGTCAGGACGCGACAGACGCGAGGACAAAGACAGGGGTGAAGACATGCAACCGTTTCCGTTCGGGCGCACACGTCACCACAGGACGCACACGCGCTATTAACACGACTCAGCCCGCTGACGGGAGGAGTCCCCGGCGGCCCGGCCACATCGGGGGCCCTGCCGGATACCCGGCGGCCCCAACGGGCCCCCGGTCGGGCATCATTGCCCGAAAGCTGGGAGTCGCCGACAGGTCCGATCGGGACCCTCTGTGCGGCGATATCGCCCCTGCCAGAGCCTTACGGCGGAGGCGGCTACGCCCGACACTCTACCCTGACGTGAGGGCAGAGTGGGGCGTACAGCTTGTGAAATGCAGGTAAAGAGGCCTCAAGATCCTGTGATTCATCTCACGCATGGCATGCGCGACACGGAATTGAAAAGCTGTGGAATCCAGAAGGACCAGAAGGACCAGAGGGAGACGATCCGGTGAAGGCTGAGCAGCGGCAGATGCAGATCGGCGAAGTGGCCGAGCGGACCGGCTTGTCGCTGCGCACCATCCGCCACTACGAGGAGGTCGGCCTCGTCACCCCCTCCGCCCGCAGCAAGGGCGGCTTCCGGCTCTACACCGAGACCGACGTCGAACGCCTGATGGTGATCCGGCGGATGAAACCGCTGGACTTCTCCCTGGAGGAGACACGAGACCTGCTGGAGATCACCGACAGGCTCGCCGCGCCTGACGCGCCTACGGGGGATGAGCTGGCGCGGCTGCGGGAGCGGTTGGACACGTACCGTGAGGTGACCGAGGCCCGCTGCGAGAAGCTGCGGGCGCAGCTTCTCGCAGCGGAGGACTTCGCGGCGACCCTGCGCACGCGCCTCGCCGCGCGGTAGCACCCCGCGCCAGCGGGGTGTCGCCCTGCGGAACGTATGCCCACAACAGTCAGACGGGACGTACGCCCACCCGCACAGCCGCTCGCACCCCCCACCCACCCGCAGCCGGGGAGCTCACGTGAGGGGGTGGGGTGGGGGGTGCGAGCGGAGCGGGGACTGTGACCTGGGCAGCACGCGGTTCGCAGCTTCCGGGTTATCAGTCGCCGTGAGCACGTACCCCCCACCCCACCCCCGACCCACAACGAACAGAACGCACGCACCGCCGCGCGCCCGCACCCCGCACCCCACGGCGCGCGGCGCGCGGCGTTACTCGTGCGCGGCCAGGAGCGGATCCAGCCGCGCCTCAGGGAAGGCCCGCTCGAAGGACGCGGCCTGCCACCGGTCGGGGAACACCGCGAGCAGCTCCTTGTCGCGGACCCGCGTCAACACCTCACCCCGGATGATCCGCGACCGCCCCAGGCCCTCGGCCCCCGCCGCGTCCGTGGCCCGAGCCAGGTGATACGGCAGCGTCTCCAGCCGCACCGGCGCCGAGAACTCGCCCGCCATCCGCGCGCTGACCACGTCGAACTGCATCGGCCCGACCGCCGCGAGCACCGGCGCCTGATCCCCTCGCAGGTCCGACACCAGCACCTGGACGACCCCCTCCTCATCCAGCTGCGCGATGCCGCGCCGAAACTGCTTGGACTTGGCGATGTCGGCGGGCCGTACGACCGCGAAGTGCTCCGGCGCGAACGTCGGCATCGGCGGGAACACGGCCGGAGTCTCCGCGTACAGCGTGTCGCCGACCCGCAGCGCACCCGCGTTCCCCAGCCCCACCACATCGCCCGGATACGCGATGTCGACCGACGAACGGTCCTGCCCGAAGACGCTGTTCGCGTACTTGGTGGCAAAGGCCTTGCCCGTCGCCGCCCGCGTCACCGTGGCGCCGCGCTCGAAGACGCCCGAGCAGACCCTCAGGAACGCGGTCCGGTCGCGGTGCGAGGGGTCCATGTTCGCCTGCACCTTGAACACCAACCCGGAGAACGGCGCGTCCACCGGCCGCTCGCCCCCTCCCTCCAGCTCCCGCGCACCGGGCGCGGGAGCGAGGTCGACGACCGCGTCGAGCAGCATCCGTACGCCGATGTTGGAGACGGCCGCGCCGAAGAACACCGGCGTGGACCTGCCCGCCAGGAACGACTCCTGGTCGTACTCGGCGCCGTCCGCCTGGAGCAGCTCCAGCTCCTCGGTCGCGCGCTCCCAGTCGACGGCGACGGTCTCGTCGACCGCCGCCCGCTCGGCCGACAGGACTTCCTCGGTCGCGGCCTGGGCGCCGCCGGGCGCGCGCGTGTAGCGCCGCATCTGCTGCGGCACTCGGGCGTCGATGAGCCCGCGCAGATATCCTGCCTCGCCGACCGGCCAGGTGACCGGGGTCGGCTTGAGCCGGAACTCACTCTCGATCTCGTCCAGCAGCTCCAGGGCTTCACGGCCCGGCCGGTCCCACTTGTTGATAAAAGTGATAACCGGGATACCGCGGTGTCGGCACACGTCGAAGAGCTTGCGGGTCTGCTCCTCCAGGCCCTTCGCCGCGTCGATCAGCATCACCGCGCAGTCCACGGCGGCCAGCACCCGGTAGGTGTCCTCGGAGAAGTCCGCGTGGCCCGGAGTGTCCAGCAGGTTCAGGACGCAGTCCTGGTGCTCGAACTGCAGCACCGCCGACGTGACCGAGATGCCGCGCGCCTTCTCCATCTCCATCCAGTCCGACGCGACCCCGCGTCGGCCGGACTTCCCGTGCACCGCGCCCGCCTCGGTGATCGCCCGCGCGTGCAGCGCCAATGCCTCGGTCAGCGTCGACTTGCCCGCGTCGGGGTGGCTGATCACCGCGAACGTACGCCGCCGGGCCGCCTGAGTCGCCGCCGCACTCGCGCCGGGGCCGGGGCCGGGGCCTGAGCCTGAGCCCGCCGCATTGACCGCGTTCGCCACGTTCGCCATCCGTTCCTCGTCGACCTGTACTCACCTGGACTCACCCAAAAGTACCCTGACGTGAGGGTAGGTTCGGCCGACGGCCAACGTCGAGCGGCAGCCACGAACGAGCCGGTCACCGCCCCAGTCGCCGGGGGCTCCAGCGAGGCTCTTGACGAGCTGCCATAATGCGGGTGTAGCCCTTCGTGCATCCCCCGTCGCGAAGGGCTACACCTCGTCCACGGGCAAGGGACTCCCCTCGTGGCCCCCTGGCCGTGTTTTTTCGAGTTAACAGTGACGTAGAGTGCGCACGCAAGCCCGTTTACGTGCCTGGGGGTCGGGATGGACGGCGGTCGCGGGAACCAGTGCGGCGAGCACACACCCGAGCTGCGGACCCTGCGGCAGAAGGTCGCGTACATGGTCGAGAAGACCTTCCCCGGTCAGCGGGTCTCGGGGCGGCAGTTCGCGGAGCTCGTGCGGCAGCGCGGAGGCTCCCTGTCGCACAGCTACTTCTCCAACATCCTCGCCGGGAAGGTCACCGACCCGTCCGAGGAGATCCTCAAGGGCCTCGGGCTCGGCTTCGGCGTGGACTGGCGCTTCTTCAAGGAGGAGTCCGAGGTCGTCGACGACGTGGTCGCGGGACTGCGGTTCCTCGCGAAGCAGCGTACGGGGGAGATCAGCGGGCTGGCCGCACGCGGCCTGGGCGAGGACAGACTCCCCCCGGAACTACTCCAGTTCGCCCTGACCTTGCTGGACGAGGCCAAGTCCGAGGCCAAGCCCGAGGCCGAGGCCAAGCCCGAGGCCAAGCCCGAGGCCGAGGCCAAGCCCGAGGCCGAACGGGACGCACAAGGCGACAGCGACAGGACGCCGCCCCGCCCATGAGCACAACAGAGACACCGCCCACCCCGGCAACCGCTGCCGCCACCACCCGCGCACGGCGCGTCACCGACCTCCTACAACCCCGCAACGTCCTCCTCTTTTCGGCATGCTCGGGATCGGCCTAGCGGCCGCGGGCGACTGGACAGGACTGCTGTGGGGGCTGCTCGGCGCGCTGTGCGCCGGGCTGATAACGGCCTGACCGCCGCCGTGTGCTGGTCGCGGGTGGCGCTGCGCTACCACACCGTCGCACAGACGGTGGCCGGGGCCGCGGCGGGCGCGGCCACCGCAGGCGCGTTCCTGCTCACCTGAGCCGCACCCGGCAGTTCACCCGGACCGCGGCCGCTGGCCCACACCGCGGCGGCGTCGGTGCACCAGCCCCAGCGCCACCAGTACCGCGAGCACGATCGCCACCGACGCGACGCCGACCGTGTCCAGACCGTCCGCGAGCCAGCGCTGCACCACCGCCGCGCCGTTGATCACCGGGTCGTCGACCGGGCCGCCGCGCAACACCCGGATCTCGTACCAGCCGTAGTACGCCACGTACACGCCGACCACCAGCAACAGCGCCCCGCCCACCCGCGACGCGCTCGCGCCCAGCCGTCGGATGCCGGACACCCTGGCCGTACGGGTCAGCGCCACCGAGAGCGCGGCCACACCGACCACCGCGCCCATCCCGGCCGCGTACGCCCCGAAGAGCAGCACGCCCTCGCCGACCGAGCCGCCACGGAACGCCGTGACCACGATGGCCAGGAACGGGGCGATGGTGCAGCCCAACGAGGCGATCGCGTACGCCCCGCCGAAGAGCCCCATCGACCACACCGACCGCGTGACGGCGGGCGCGCGGCGCAGCTTGGGCAGCAGCGCGGGCAGCGTACGCCCGGCCAGCAGCCAGCCGCCGAGCAGCGCGAGCAGCAGCCCGAACACCACGGTGAACCAGGGCAGATGCCGCTGCACCTGATCCGTGACCGGGGCGATGGCGAGGCCGAACAGGGCGAAGACGGCGGTGAATCCCGCGGTCATCGCGGCGGTCGCGGCCAGCGCGCGGCCGACAGCGACCGTCCGGCTGGGCGAGTCGTCGCCGAGTACGAGGAGGGACAGATAGGCGGGAAGCAAGGCGAAGCCGCAGGGATTCACCGCGGCGAGCATTCCGGCGGTGAGGGCCAGGGCAAGAGGCAGATCAGACACCGTTCGCCGCCCTCACCCCACCAACGTGTCGAGCTTGTCGGCGAGTCCCTTCCCGGCCGGGAGCACACCGGTGAAGGTGTTCTCACCGTCCTCGTCGAGGATCACATAGACGCTCTGCTCGGTGATCTCGAACTTCTTCCAGATGTCGCCGCGCTCGTCGTTGAGCTGCGGGAAGCCGTCGACGTCGTTGTCCGAGACGAAGTCCGCCATCGCCTTCTGTTTGTCGAGGCCCGCGACGCCCACGACGTGCGCCTTGCCGTCGAAGTCCTTCGCGACCTTGGCGGTCTCCGCCGCCTGGCCCTTGCAGGTGGGGCACCACGGCGCCCAGAACCAGAGCACCGTGGGCTTCCCGGCCAGGGTCGCGGCGTCGAAGGGCTTCCCGTCGACCGTCGTCCCGGTGAAGCGCAGCGTCTCCGGGACGGAGACGTCGGTGGAGCCGTCCGCGGGCTGCTCCGCCTGGCTCTCCGCCGACTCCGCCGACTCCGCGGACTCCGTCGGCTTCTCCGGGGACGCGCCGCCGTCGCTGTCCGTCTCCGTGCCGCACGCGGTCAGCGCCAGCACGGCGGAGACCAGCAAGGCGCAGGCGGCGGTCGCTCGGGATCGTGTCATCCGGGATCGTGTCGTCATCACGCTGGCACGGTAAGGCGATGCGGGCGCGAATGAGAGTACCGGCGACCTTACGATTCCCTGACGGACAAACGGAGGACATCAGGGACGGGCGGGCCGGGCGGGCGAGCTCTCACCGCGAACCCGGAACCGGAGCCGGGAGCGGGGAGCCGGGGAACTGGTCAGTCCGCGGGCAGGACGGATATGGCGCCGTTGCTGGTGGTCAGGTCCACGGAGTGCGTGGCGTCAGGGTCGGTGGCGACGCCTATCTCCTTGCTGCCGTTGCCGGTCTTGGTGGTTACCCGATAGGTCTCGTTCGGGACCTTGAGGGTGATGCTGCCGTTGGACGTCCTGACCCGGACGTCCTGCGCCTTGGCCGCGATGAGGTCGACCTTGCCGTTGCTGGTCTCCACTCGTGTGTACGCGCCGGTGAGGCCGCGTCCGATGACCCTGCCGTTGTCGCTCCGCACATCGACGGCGCCGGTGACCGACCTCAGCTCGATGGCGCCGTTGCCGGTGGACACGCCCACCGATCCCACTCGCGACAAGCTGATCGTCCCGTTCGAGGTCTTGCCCCGCACCGCGAGCCCCTCCGGCAGGTCCACGGTGTACCCGACCGTGCAGTCGTCGCCACAGCCGCCGAGCACCAGAACCCCGTCCTCGATCTTGTGGGACGCCCCCTTCGGCTTGTCGCCGCGGTATCCGATATGCCGACGTATGGACACCTCGTCGGTGTCGGCTCGGCCACGCACCTCGACGCGGCCGTTGCCGTTGTCCAGGCGTACGGTGGCGAGCTTCGCGGTGTCCTGCTTCGACACCGTGGTCTCGTCCTCGAAGTTCTTGTCCGTGAGCACACCGCAGGCGCCAAGCCCGATCGCGCCCGCCACGGCGAATGCCACGGCCCCGATCACACGGCGCTGACGCGCGAGCCGACTCATCAGTTCCCCCTGTACCGGCATGGTTCAGCGGCCCGGCCCCTGTCGGACACGTACCGCTACGACGCTTTCGAGACTACGGACCGCCACCACGCCCCGGCATGGGGGAAACCCCCGAGTGTTCCCTGAAGCCGCGCCCCGGCATCCCTGACCCCGGCAACAGCACACAGCAGCACCGCCGCTGACGATCCGGCATCAGGGAAGCGTTAAACATTGCCGGGTTCCGGCAATGCGTTCGAGGCTGACTGACTGCCAGAATGAAGCCACGGGGGAAACCGAGGGGGCTCGGGGGAAGGTGGGGAGCCCCCTGGGGGGAAGCGGGGGAACCCGAGGGGGGAACGGGGGAAACAGGGGGGGCACGGGGGATGGTCCCGGCGTCGAGCACCGACAGGGGTGTCGGCGCCGGGACCGCCACGAGAGCCGACCGACTGCCGCGCTCCGGCAGCGGTCGGCCGCCACGCGGATCGGGTCCACGGCGTCCCGTCACTTGCCCGCGCTGCCGAAGCCCGGCAGTCTTGACGCGCTACTGACGCCGGGAGTCAAGTCCACCGGCGCACCTAGGGGGAGCGCGTGACCACACACCAGATGCCCGAGACCGTCCACGACCAGGCGCGTGCGAGTTCCCAGGACAGTCCCCGCGGCAGTTCCCAGGACAGTTCCCGCGGCGCCTCACGCGACAGCTCACACGACGAGCCCCTGAACGGCTACCTCGACGGCTACGCCGAGATCCTCGCCGAGGCCTCCGCCACCGGCAGACGGCTGACCCGCGACGAACTCGACTCCCGACGGCGGCTCGGCGAGCAGGCCGCCGAGGACGGCCTCGGGCTGCGCGCCCTGCTGCTCAAGCACCTGTCCGCGACCCGCACCACCTGGCCGGGCACCTCCGGCTCCGCCGACAGCGTGCTGGCCGCCGTGGAACAGGCCATGGACGCCTTCGCCGAGGGATACGAGCGGGCCCAGCGGATCGCCGTACGCCGAGAGGAGGCGGCCCGCCGCGAGTTCATCGACGACCTGCTGCACGGCCGCAGCGACCTGGGCCGACTCGCCGAGCGTGCCGAGCGGTTCGGGCTGCGCCTCTCGCACGCGCACGCGGTCGCGGTCGCCACAGGACCGGACGCGTACACCGAGACCGACCCGGTCGCCCGAGGCGTGGAGGCCGCGCTGATCGCCCGCTTCGGCGATCGCGCCATCATGCTCACCACCAAGGACGGCAGACTGGTCTGCATCGCGCCCGGCGACCAGGGCAACGTCCTCCACTACTTCGCCAAGCAGGCGCACGCGGCCACGGACGGCGGGCAGGTCGCCATCGGCCGCGCGCACCAGGGGGCCGGGGGCGTCGTCCGCAGCTACGAGGAGGCGCTCGGCTCGCTGGACCTGGCCGAGCGGCTCGACCTCGACGATCCGGTGCTGCTCGCCGCCGACCTGCTGGTCTACCCCGTACTCACCCGCGACCGGGAGGCGATGGCCGATCTCGTACGGACCGTGCTCGGCCCGCTCCAGCAGGCGCGCGGCGGCGCGGAGCCGCTTCTGGACACGCTGGTCGCCTACTTCGACGCCGGGTGCGTGTCGGCGGCCGCGGCCCGTCAGCTGGCCCTGAGCGTGCGGGCCCTGACGTACCGCCTGGAGCGCATCCACCAGCTCACCGGCTCCAACCCCGCCGACCCGCTGCACCGGTACACACTCCAGACGTCGGTGATCGGGGCGCGCCTGCTGGACTGGCCCGCGAAGGACCTCTAGACGGACCTCCAGACCACCCCGTACAGATCTACCCATAAAGGAAAAATAAGGACAGAATGGGGGTGCTGGACTGCGGACCGCACAGCGCGGTCGGGTCTGTGCTGTCAGGCCTGGACAAGCAGAGGAGACGATTGTCATGGCCGACGTCTCGCACCACAGAAGTGACATCGCGGCCCACCCCGACGTTTCCGAGATGCGGGACCGCTACGCCCGCGTTCTCGGTGGTCGGGATGTGGCACTCGTGGACGCGCCGGTGTTCCTCACCGGCCTGTTCTGCGCCATATCCCCCTGGACGGTCCACTTCGCCGCCACCCAGCCCACCCTCGCGACGCACAACCTGATCATGGGTATCGCGATAGGGCTGCTGGCGCTCGGGTTCACCGTCACACCGGCCAGGATGTACAGCCTGAGCTGGGCCATGTGCGCCATGGGCGTGTGGATGATCGTGTCGCCGTGGGTCGTCGGCAGCAGCCCCGACACGGGCGTCATCCTCACCAATGTGATCATCGGCGGCCTCACGTTCGTGCTCGGCGTGCTGTGCACGGCCGCGGCGGCCAAGCAGGGAAAGCAGCAGGCGCAGGCCAACTCGGCCTGAGTCACTTCGGCGCCTGGGGACCGTTCCAGTGGTAGACGTTCTCCGGGCGCCCCTGACTGCCGTAGCGCGGTCGGCGCTCGGCCAGATCCTGCTCGGCGAGGTACTCCAGATAGCGGCGCGTGGTGACACGGGCCATGCCCAGGTGACCGCCCGCCTCGGTGGCCGTGACGCCGCGCGGGGCGAGTTCGCGCAGCAGGTCCACCACGGCGGACAGGGTCGGGTTGCTCATCCCCTTCGGCAGCGGTCCGCCGACGCTGCCGCGCAGCGCCCCGAACGCCCGGTCCAGGTCCTGCTGGGCGGTGTCCGCGCCGTGGTCCAGGAGATGACCCCGGTACTCGGCGTAGCGCTCCAGCTTGTCGCGGAAGGCGGCGAAGCCGAACGGCTTCAGTAGGTACTGCACAACGCCGTACACCAGCACAGAGCGTACGGTGCCCACGTCGCGCGCCGATGTGATCGCGATGATGTCGGTGAGGCAGCCGCGGGCGCGCAGCGTGCGGCAGACGTCCAGGCCGGTCATGTCGGGCAGGTAGAAGTCCAGCAGGACCAGGTCGACGGGGTCGCGGTCCAGGAAGTCCAGGGCCTCAGCGCCCCGGTGCACGACGCCCGCGACCGTGAAGCCCGGCACGCGCGCGACGTACTGCGCGTGCGCGTCGGCGATCCGCGGGTCGTCCTCGACGACCAGTGTTCTGATCGCACTGGAGCCACTGCTGCCACCGGTGTCGCTGCTGCCACTGCTGCCACCGGTGTCGCTGCTGCCACTGCTGCCACCGGTGTCGCTGGTCATGCCTGTGCCGCTGGTCATGCTTCCTCTCCACGGTCTGTGTCCTGCGGGTGCAGGCGTACGGTGAACACCGCGCCGTTCCCGGCGCCCACCTCCACCTCACCCCCGTACCGGCTGATCACCTGCTTGACCAGGGCGAGGCCGAGGCCCCGGCCGCGCGCCCCGGCGGCGGACTTGGTGGTCCAGCCCCGCGTGAAGATGGCGTCCAAGTGCGCGCCGTCCACGCCGGAGCCGCTGTCGGCCACCCGGACCAGCAGCCCGCCGTCGGGCTCGGTGCGCGCGGTGACCGTGACCTTGCGGGGCGGTTCGGCGGCCAGCGCCGCGTCGATCGCGTTGTCCACCAGATTGCCGACCAGGGTGACGAGATCGCGGGCCGCGACCGCCCGTGCCGTCGGCTCGGCCACCGCGGTGTCCTCGGTCACCGCCAGTTCCACGCCCTTCTCGGCGGCCTGGGCCGCCTTGCCGAGCAGCAGGGCCGCGAGCGCGGGCTCCCGCACCGACTCGGTCAGGCGGTCGGCGAGCTGCTGGGCCGAGGCCAGTTCCACCGTGGCGAACTCCACGGCGCGCTCCGGCTGGCCGAGTTCGACCATGGTGATCACGGTGTGCAGCCGGTTCGCGGACTCGTGCGCCTGGGCGCGCAGCGCTTCGGTGAAACCGCGGACCGAGTCCAGCTCACCGGCCAGCGCTTCCAGTTCGGTGTGGTCGCGCAGGGTGGTGACGGCGCCCAGGGCGCGGCCGTCCTTCTCGATGCGCTCCTGGTGGGCGACCAGCACCCGGTCACCGTAGACGCACAACTGGTCGGCCGCGGGCTCCCCGGACGCGAGCAGTTCGTCCAGCGGGGGCCGCAGGCCGAGGTCGCGTACCCGGCGGCCCTCGGCGTCGCCGGTGAGTCCGAGCAGTTCGCGTGCCTGGTCGTTGGCGAGGACCAGCTCGCCGCGCGGGCTGACGATCAGCAGGCCTTCGCGGACCGTGCGCAGGACCGCGTCGTGGTGCTCGTACAGCCGGGTGATCTCCGCGGCGCCGAGGCCCAGGGTCTGCCGGTCCAGGCGGCGGCTGATCGCGTACGAGCCCGCGGCGGCGATCAGCAGCGCGGCCGCGGAGAGGTAGCCGACGGGGTAGAGGCGGCGCCGGAGTTCGCTGCCGATCTGCTCCTCGAGGATCCCGATCGCGAGCAGGGCGTCCACATCGCCCGCGTCGTCGCGGATGGGCACCACGGCGCGCACCGAAGGGCCGAGCGTGCCCTCGTAGCTCTCGGTGAAGGCCCGGCCGTCGAGCGCGGGGCCGATCGTCCCGACGAAGGGCTCGCCGACGCGCTCCGGGTTGGGGTGCGTGTAGCGGGTCCGGTCGGGGGCCATGAAGACGACGAAGTCGGTGCCGGTCGCTTCGACCACGGAGTCGGCGATCGGCCGCAGTACGGCGGACGGGTCGGGGCTCTGGAGGGCCGTGCGGACCTCGGGCAGTTCGGCCAGCGCGGCGGCGAGGTTGCGCACCTGGAGCTCGGCGTGCTCGTGCGTGTCCCGGCGTACGTCGAGGAACACCAGCAGCGCCGCCGTCCCGACCAGCGAGAGGATCACCGCAAGCTGCAGCGCGAAGAGCTGTCGGGCCAGGCTCATTCGCTTGCGCATAGGGCAATTCTCGCAGGTCAGGGCGGAGGCGCAGCAGGAGGAACCGCGCCGGGGTCCCAGCGGGGATCCCGTTGGGGATCCCGTCAGAACGACAGGCCCATCGCCCAGCCGCCGAGCAGCATCGTCATCGCGGTGATGAGGACGACGCCGATCAGGTTCAGCCACAGCCCGGCCCGGATCATCTGCGGCATCGTCACATAGCCGGAGCCGAACACGATCGCGTTCGGCGGGGTGCCGACCGGGAGCATGAAGCTGCACGTGGCGGCCATCGCGGCGGGCACCATCAGGAGCATCGGGTCGACGCCGATACCGACGGCGACGGCGGCGAGCACCGGCAGGAAGGTGGTGGCGGTGGCGGTGTTGCTGGTGAGTTCCGTGAGCATCAGGATGATCAGGCAGACGGTGGCCACCAGCAGGACGACGGGCAGCGCGCCCAGGCCGTCCAGCTGGCCGCCGATCCACGCGGAGAGCCCGGTCTCCTGCACCGCCTTGGCCAGGCACAGGCCGCCGCCGAAGAGCAGCAGCACGCCCCACGGGACGCCGGTCTGCGCCGTGCGCCAGTCCATGGCCGACACGCCCTTCTTCGCCGACACGGGGATCAGGAACAGGGCGAGCGCGGCGGCGAGGGCGATGGTGGTGTCGTTGAGCCGCGCCATGAACGGCAGCACGGAGGTCAGCGCGTCCCAGTCGCTGAGCTGGTCCTTGAAGATCCACAGCAGCGCGGTGGAGACGAAGACGCCGAGTACGGTCCACTCGCCGCGGGACATCGGGCCGAGCTTGTCCAGCTCGTCCTGGATCACCTGCTTGCCGCCCATCACATCGCCGATCCGGGTCGGGTAGGCGACTCGGGTCAGGAACAGCCAGGCGACGACCAGGAAGACGGCGGACAGCGGCACCCCGAGCTTCATCCAGTCGGCGAAGCTGATCTGGACGTTGTACGTCTCTTCCATGACGCCGGTCATGATCAGGTTCGGCGGGCTGCCGATCAGGGTGGCCAGACCGCCGATGGTGGCGGCGAAGGCGATGCCCAGCATCATGCTGACGGAGAAGTTCCGGGTGTCCTCGTCGGCGGCCAGCGCCGCCACCGGGTCTCCTCCGACGCCTGGTTCCGACCCGGTGCCCGTGCCCGGTGCGGACTCGGTGTCCGGCGCGGACTCGGCGTCCGGCGCGGACTCGGCACCCGCTTCGGACGCCGCGCCCTTCGGGGCGGCGGCGTGCGCGCGCCGGGCCGCGGCGACCATCGCCAGGACGCTGACGCCGATCGGCAGCATCATCATGGTGGTGGCGGTGTTGCTCACCCACATCGACAGGAACCAGGTCGCGGTCATCACGCCGAGCAGCAGCTGACGCGGTCTGGTGCCGATCGCCCGCATGGTCAGCAGCGCGATGCGCTTGTGCAGGTGCCATTTCTCCATCGCCAGCGCGATGACGAAGCCGCCCAGGAAGAGGAAGACGATCGGATGGCCGTACGCGGCCGTGGCGTCACCGATCGGGAAGATGCCGAGCAGCGGAAGCGCGACCAGCGGCACCAGCGAGGTCACCGCCAGCGGCAGCGCCTCGGTCATCCACCAGACGGCGACCAGAATCGCCACGGCGAGCGAGGTGCGCGCCGGAGTCGACAGGTCGGCGTCGGCCGGAATCAGGAAATAGACCAGCAGGCCGAGCGCCGGGCCGAGCAGTCGGCCGATCCAGATGCGCTTGACCGGGAGGTGCTGACCGTCGGCGCCGGGGCGCGGCCCCGCGGACTGCCTCATCTGGCTCTCGGCGCTCCCGGCTGCCCGCGTCTGCGTCTGCGTCTGCGTCTGCGTGGTTGCCATCACGATTCCCTTCGCGAAACTCCCCGGCCGCCCGTCGGAAACCGGTGCGTTCGCTGAATGTGACATGACACACCAGAGGTGTCGCTCTTTTGGTCGTAAGGGTCCGCGTGCACCCTGACCAGGCGTTTCACCGCCATAGAGCGCGGCACTCAGTGCCGCCAGCGGGGCCGTCGCTCAGCGCCAGAGCGCCTCGGCGGCCGCGATCCCGACGAACGCGGCGCCGAGCCCGGCCACCACGCTCGCGGCCGCGTTCAGCGCGGCGAACAGCCGCGCGCCCGACTCGGCCAGCCGCAGCGTCTCGTACGAGAACGTGGAGTACGTGGTCAGCGCCCCGCACAGGCCCACACCGAGCAGCAGGAGCAGCCGGGAGGACGCGGCGCCCGCGACCGCCGCGCCGGTGATCAGCCCAAGCGCGAGGCACCCGGTGACATTGGCGGCGAACGTACCCCAGGGGAACACGGTGTCGTGCCGGGACTGCACGACGCGGTCGGTGAGGTAGCGCAGCGGGGCCCCGAGCGCGCCGCCGACCATGACCAGCAGCCAGTTCACCGTTCCGCTTCCCGCCCTTCGCTCTCACGTCCCGCGTACCGGATGACCTCGCAGTCGTCGAGGATCACCAGGCCCTCGGAGACCAGTTCGTCCAGCTGCGGCAGGAAGGCGCGTACCCGCTCCTCCTTGTCGACGATCAGGATCGCCACCGGCAGATCCTCGCTGAGCGAGAGCAGCCGCTGGGTGTGCACCAGGGACGAGGCGCCGAAGCCCTCAATGCCCTTGAAGACGCTGGCCCCCGCGAGCCCCGCGGTACGCGCGCGGCGCACGATCTCCGCGTACAGCGGGCGGTGGTGCCAGGTGTCGCTCTCTCCGATCAGGATGGTCACCCGCAGTGCGGTGCCGGTCAGCCGCGGCATGCGTCGTCCCTTCGTCGTTCCCGCCCTACGACGACGCGGCGGGTCGCCGTCGCCGCCAGCCAGACCGCCGCGAGCGCAGTCAGCAGGGTCAGGGCCAGGTACGCGAGTGCCGTGCGCGCCTCGCCCACGTCGGTCAGGTGCTCGATGTCGACCGCGTAGGCCGAGAAGGTGGTGAAGCCGCCGAGCACGCCGGTGCCGAAGAAGGGGCGCACCAGGTGGTGTACCTGGCGGCCCTCGGTGATCACCACCATGAAGACGCCCATCACCGCACAGCCGACCGCGTTCACCGCGAGGGTCGTCCAGGGGAAGGCGTCGGGCGCGGTCGGCCAGAGCAGGGCCGCGCCGTAGCGGGCGGCCGCGCCGAGCGCGCCACCGAGCGCGACGGCGGCGACGACGGGAGCCTGGCCGCGCAGGGGCGAGGCGCGGCGGCGGGGGGCGGGCGGCCCGCCCTCAGCGCCGTCCGCTGGCCCGTCCGCTGACCCGTGTGTCACTCGGGCCTGTCCTGCTCCCATGAACAGCCAGGCTATCCGGCCGGGGCCCGCTCGGCCGGGCGGGCTTCCCAAGCCTGTGGATAACCCGGAGCCTGTGGAAAACCGTGAGCCGGGTGTCTGCGGGTGGGCCTATCGTTCGAGCATGACCCCCGAACTGATCGGGCGCGACCATCCCGTCGCCGTCCTGCGCGCCGAGCTCGCCCGAGCCGCCGAGAGCCACGGCGGCCTGCTGCTCGTCACGGGCGAGGCGGGCATCGGCAAGACGACGCTGCTGGGCGAGGCCGCCGAAGAGGCGCGGCGGCTGGGCGCTCTGGTGCTCACCGGCGCCTGCTGGGCGTCCGACAGCGCGCCGGGCTACTGGCCGTGGGTGCAGGTCGTACGAAGCCTGCGGCGGGCGATGGACGAGGCGGAGCTGGCCGCCGCCGACGAGGCCGCGGGCGGCGCGCTCGGTGTGCTGCTGGGCGAGGCGCGGGCGAAGGCGGGCCCCGGCGAGGACCCGGCGGAGGCCTTCCGGCTCTATGACGCGGTCACGACCGCGCTGGTCACGGCCTCCCACAAGCGCCCCGTCGTGGTGGTCCTGGACGATCTGCACTGGGCGGACAGCGCCTCGCTGAAGCTGCTGGAGTTCGCCGCCGGGCACGCCTGGTTCGAGCGGTTGCTGCTGGTCGGGGCGTACCGGGACGCCGAGGTGGACTCCCCCGGACATCCGCTGCGCGAGCAGATGCTGCCGCTGGCCACGAAGGCGACCACCCTGACCCTGTCCGGTCTCGGCCGCGAAGAGACCGGGGCGCTGCTCGCGCGGACCGCGGGGCGCGAGCCCGACTCCGAGATCACCGCGCACGTACACCGGTGGACCGGCGGCAACCCCTTCTTCGTGGAGCAGACGGCCCGGCTGTGGGCGTCCGGCACACCGGTGGACGCGATCGCGCCGGGCGTGCGGGAAGCCGTGCGGCAGCGGCTCGGCACGCTGCCGGGGCCGGTGGCGCGGCTGCTGACCACGGGCGCGGTGCTCGGCCGCGAGTTCCACCGGCAGGTGCTCGCCGCGGTCGAGGGCGAGCCGGTGGCCCTGGTAGACCGGCTGCTCGGCCAAGCGGCGGTGGCCCGGCTGGTCACGCCCCTGGGCGGCGGACACTACGCCTTCGTCCACGATCTCGTACGCGAGACGCTGTACGAGGAACTGGCCGACGGCACCGGGCGGTCGGCCGACGCCGCCGAGGCCGAGCGGTCGGGCGACGCCGCCGAGGCTCGGCACGCGCGGGTGGTCCGCACCCTGGAGGCCGCGCCCGCGCTCGCCACGAAGGTCTTCCCAGCCGACCGGGCCCGGCACGCGTACGCCGCGGGCGACGCGATCGAACCCGAGACGGCGGTGCGGCTGCTCGAGGAAGCCGCGCGGGACGCCGGGTCACGGCTCGCCCTGGAGGAGCAACTGACGCACCAGCGACGGGCGGTGGAGCGCGCCGCTGGCCTGAAGGACCAGGGCCGCCGCGTGATCGTCGCCCTGGGACTCGTCGACGGGCTGCTGAGCTACGGCAGCCAGCGCGAGACGGACGCCGCCATCGACGACGCGCTGCGGCTGGCCCGAAGCCTGGACGAACCCGGACTGCTGGCCAGAGTCGCCCTCACCGTCTACACCAGCTACGCGGCCGCCCGCGAGAAGCGGCCCAGCGGCGCGCTGTTGCGCGAGGCCTACGACCGGATGGCCGGGCGGGAGGGCGCTTCCGCGGACCGTACGCCGGAGGAGCTCGCCCAGGAGCTCAGCATCAGAACCAGTGTCCTGGCCCGCCATCAGGAGGATGACGAGGCACTGGGGTTCAGCCTCTGGGCCAGGCACCACGCCATCTGGGGCCCCGGCACCGCTCCGGAACGGGTCGCGCTGGTGGAGGAGTTGGCGACGATCGCCCGACGCGCCGGCGACGTCGAAGGTGAGAGCTTCGCGCGGGCCCTGCACTGGGTGGCCCTGCTCGAACTGGGCGACCCGCGCTATCTGGACGAGTACCACGCGTTCGTGGCGCTGGCGGAGCGCCACGAACTGCCGCGGATCGGCGTCAGCGCGGCGATCGACCAGTCCATCGTCACCGCGCTCGCGGGGCGCTTCGCGCAGGCCGAGAGCTTCCTCGCCGAGGCCTTCGGATACGTGGACCGGGCCCACCCGCATGAGGGCGTGCTCGCGCTGCTGGAACACCACCGGTGGACGCTCGCCCTGCTCCAGGGCCGGTACGAAGGCCTGGACGACCTGAGCGGCTCGCTGGGCCGGGACCACCCCTGCCCGCGGCTGCTCACCGGGATCACCGCGATCGAACGCTCCGACGCGGACTGGGACGGCACGGGGCACGGGAGCGACGGCGAGGGCGGGCGCGTGGGCGACGACGGCACCAGGCGCGTGGGCGGTGATGTCGAGGCGGCCGTCGAGTACGCCCGCACCCTCCTGGTGGGCGGGGCGTCGTCCGACCGCGGCTTCCTGCCCCTGCGGCTGCGCTTCCAGGCCCAGGCCGCGGCGGCCTCCGGCGACCCGGAGCTGTGCGAGCGGGCCCGTGCGGCGCTGACGCCGTATGCCGGGGCGGGACAGTGGGCGGTGTCCATGTTCGGCTGGGACATCAGCGGCCCGATGGCCCACTGGGCCGCCCTGTGCGACGCGGCGCTCGGCCGCTGGGCCCAGGCCGCCGAAGGCTTCACTGCGGCCTACCGCTCGGCCGACCTCATCGGCGCCCAGCCCTGGTCCGTCGAATCCCGCGCACGCCTCGCCCAGGCCAGGGCCGCGCTCGGCGAAGACCCCGCCGCGCTGCTCGCCGATGTGGAGCGGGACGCGGAGGCCCTGGGGATGCGGCAGATACTGCGCCGTGCCGCGCGGCTGCGGGAGCGGCACGAGCGAGCGGAAGCGGACCACGAGACAGCCGCGCCAGCCGCGCCAGCCGCGCCAGCCGCCGGAGCACCGCTCCCCGCCTATGAGTTCCGGTTCGACGGCACCGTCTGGAACCTCGCCTACGAAGGCCACCGGGTGCATATGCCCGACACCAAGGGCCTGCGCGACCTGCGGCTGCTGCTCAGCCGACCTGGCGACGGCATCGACGCGGTGCGGATGCTCGCGCCCGACGGCGGCGCCGAGGTGATCGCCGCGCACAGCATGAGCGGGGATGCGGTACTCGACGAGGAGGCCAAGCGGCAGTACAAGCGGCGTCTCGACCAGTTGGACGAGGAGATAGACCACGCCGCCCGGTCCGGCGACGAGCAGCGGGCCGCCCGGTACGACACCGAGCGCGCCGCGCTGCTGGCCGAACTCCGCGCCGCCGCGGGACTCGGCGGCCGCACCCGCCGCCTCGGCGACGAGGCGGAACGCGCCCGCAAGACGGTGACCGCCCGTATCCGCGACACCCTGCGCAAGCTGGACACGCTGCACCCCGCGCTCGCCGCCCATCTGCGCGACTCGGTGTCCACCGGCCTGACCTGCGCGTATCGCCCGGAGCGTGCCATCTACTGGCGACTCTGACCGGCCGCGTCCCGCCGAGTTGCCGGGCGCGGCCCCTCGGTGTGCCCTGGAAGGTGACGGGGGCGAGCAGAGAGGAGCCCGTCATGGCACACGCCGCACCTTCCGCGCCCCGTGCCGCGATCCACACCTCGACCTGGGCGGTGCCGCTGATCTTCGGCATCGTGTACGGCATCTGGACCTCCGGCATCCAGCGCAGCACCGCACGGGAGGCGATCACCGCGGGCAATGTCCTCTTCGGCGTGGTGACGGGGATTCTCTTCGCGCTCGTCATGTACGCGCTGCGCACGGCCGGGCCGCGGCTCACGCGGGAGCTTCGGGGAATCGCCTGGTCCGCGTTCGCGGGCGTGGCCTTCGGCTTCCTCTACAGCCTGTCCGGACGGTCGGTCCTGCACTCCACGATGATGGCGCTGGGAGCCGCCGCGATCGTGTTCGCCGTGCAGTTCTACCGCTTCTACACCACGGAGGACTGAGCACTCGGCCTCAGCTCGGACCGTGTCGCGCGGCCGCCAGATCCGATCTGGCGGGCGCGCGACGCGTTCTGGCGCCTATGAGGTGAGAGGAGGCTCCGATGACGACACTCAGCGGCACCAGCGGCCTGAGCGACACCAGCGGCCTGAGCGACACCAGCCACCCGGACACCAGCCACCCGGACACCGGCGGTGGTGCTCCGCTCCGGGTCGCCGTGATCGTCGGCTCGACCCGCGAGGGGCGGGTCGGCGACGCCGTGGCGCGGTGGTTCACCGAGCGGGCGGCGCAGCGCGGCGAGTTCGACGTCGAGGTGATCGACCTCGTCGAGTACACGGACTTCCCCGCCCGCTATCCGCACATCACGACCACCGCGATGGCCCGCTTCACCCACCGCGTCGACCGCGCGGAGGCCTTCGTCGTCGTCACCCCCGAGTACAACCGCAGCTTCCCGGCCTCGCTCAAGCAGGCCATCGACTACGCCTACGACGAGTGGCACGCCAAGCCCGTCGGCTTCGTCAGCTACGGCCACGGCAGCCGGGGACTGTACGCGGTCGAGGCACTGCGCAGCGTATTCACCGAGCTGCATGCGATGAGTTTGCGGAACGCCGTCGGTCTCAATCTCACCGAGGAACCCACCGGCACCCCCGACACGAACCCCGACAGCGCGTCTGGCCAGGCGGCCGACGCCCTGCTCGACCAGCTCCTGTGGTGGGGCCTGGCACTCCGCGAGGCCCGCGCCACCCGCCCCTACACCTCCTGACCGCCCCCTGACCACTCTCAAGCCACCGCCTGACCTGTTGGCACGACCACCCCGGAAGGGACCGGCACCATGAGCAAGCAGACGACCAGTCTGGCGATCGAGACCGCGGGTCTGGTGAAGACCTTCGGCGAGACCCGCGCCGTGAACGGCGTGGACCTGTCCGTCCCCACGGGCACGGTCTACGGCGTCCTGGGCCCGAACGGCGCGGGCAAGACGACCGCCGTGAAAATGCTGGCGACCCTGCTCCGCCCGGACGCGGGCGAGGCCCATGTGTTCGGCCATGACGTCGTCCAGGAGGCGGACACCGTACGCGGCCTGGTCAGCCTCACCGGGCAGTACGCCTCCGTCGACGAGGACCTGACCGGCATCGAGAACCTGGTGCTGCTCGGCCGTCTGACGGGACACTCCAAGCAGGCCGCGCGCATCCGCGCCGGGCAGCTACTCGAGGCCTTCGGCCTGGCCGAGGCCGCGGGCCGCCAGGTCAAGAACTACTCGGGCGGGATGCGCCGCCGCATCGACATCGCCGCCTCCATCCTCAACACCCCGGACCTGCTCTTTCTGGACGAGCCGACCACCGGACTCGACCCGCGCAGCCGTAACCAGGTCTGGGACATCGTGCGAGCCGTCGTGGCCCAGGGCACGACGGTGCTGCTCACCACGCAGTATCTGGACGAGGCCGACCAGTTGGCGTCCCGCATCGCCGTCATCGACAAGGGCCGGGTGATAGCCGAAGGCACCAAGGGTGAGCTGAAGGCGTCCGTCGGTGCCGGTTCCGTGCATCTGCGCCTGCGCGACGCCCATCAGCGGGCCGAGGCCGAGCGGCTGCTGACGGCGGTCATGGGCGCGCAAGTCCAGCTGGAGCCCGACCCGGTGGCCCTCACCGCGCGCGTGGGGACGGGGGACAACGGCCAAGGGGCGGCCGAACAGGCCTCCCGCGCGCTGTCGGAGCTGGCTCGCTCCGGCATCACCGTCGACAACTTCTCGCTGGGCCAACCCAGCCTGGACGAGGTCTTCCTCGCCCTGACCGACCGCGGCACGGCAGACCAGAGCAAGAGCACCACAGACGCAGACACGAACACGAACACGGACACGGACACCCAGGAGGCAGCGGCATGAGCACCGCGACGACCACCACCACCGAGCCCGAGGAACTGGCCCCGGTCAAGGGCGATTCGCTGGCCGAGTTGCTGGTCTCCAGGGACCGGCCGCCGCGGCCGAGCGCGTGGTCCGCCTCCGTGACGTTCGGCTGGCGGACGATATTGAAGATCAAGCACGTCCCGGAGCAGCTCTTCGACGTGACGATGTTCCCGATCATGATGGTCGTGATGTACACGTACCTCTTCGGCGGGGCGATCGAGGGCTCACCGCGCGAGTACATCCAGTACCTGCTGCCCGGCATCCTCGTGATGAGCGTCACGATGATCACGATGTACACGGGCGTCGCCGTCAACACGGACATCGAGAAGGGCGTTTTCGACCGCTTCCGCACCCTGCCGATCTGGCGCCCGGCCCCGATGGTCGGCTATCTGCTCGGCGACGTCATGCGCTACACGGTCGCCTCGGCCGTGATGCTGACTGTCGGCATCATCATCGGCTACCGCCCGGACAGCGCCATGGGTGTGCTCGCCGGGGTCGCCCTGCTGCTGGTCTTCGCGTTCGCCTTCTCCTGGGTGTGGACGATGTTCGGCCTGCTGCTGCGCAGCGAGAAGTCGGTGATGGGCGTGAGCATGATGGTGCTGTTCCCGCTGACGTTCCTGAGCGACATCTTCGTCAAGCCGGAGACGATGCCGGGCTGGCTGCAGACGTTCGTGAACAACAGCCCCGTCACCCACACCTCCAAGGCGGTCCGCGAACTGATGACGGGCGCCTGGCCGACGGCGGACATCGCGTGGACGCTGGGCTGGTCGGCCCTGTTCATCCTGATCTTCGGTCCGATCACCATGCGGCTCTACAACCGCAAGTAGAGCTGGCTCTCGTCTCGTATACCGTGACCGGTCGTACGGCGAGTTCAGGTGTTCAGGGCGGCAGGGTGGTACTTCAGTGATGCGAGCAGGACGAGGCGGATTCTTGGCGGCCGTGGCCGCGCTGACGGCGACCGGGCTGCTGACCGCCTGCTCCTCGGGGGCGGACGACTCCTCGGCGGACAGCGGGAAGGCCTCTCCAGGCGCGTCCAGCAGTACGTCCGCGACCTCGGCGGCCGTCGTCTCGGGCGGCACGGTCGGCGGCCAGGACTCCGCCTGCCCGCTGCCGGTCACCTTCGACTTCGTGGAGAAGTGGAAGCCGAAGGCCGTCGTACTCGACGGGAGCGAACTCGACGCGCTGGGCAAGCGCGGGACCGTCGAACTGGCCTGCGAGATCGACGCCAAGCCCGCGGGGAACATCGGCTTCCTCAGGGTCTGGACCTCGGACGCGAAGGCCGACGCCCCGCGCGAGGTGCTGGAGACGTTCGTGGGCAGCCGCCGCGGCACCAAACAGGTCGAGTACCGCGACACCAAGGCGGGCGAACTCCCCGCGGTCGAGGTCACCTACCTCTACACCAACAAGATCCTGGAGGAGACGAAGAAGGAGCGCGCACTCGCCGTCTCCACGCCGTCCGGCCCGCTCGTCCTCGACCTGGGCGGCCTGGACACCCAGGAACACGAGGAAATGCTCCCGGCGTACCGGCTGGCCCAGCAGACGATGTCCCTCAGCTGACCACGGCCGCACAGTTCGCTGATCACGGCCATACACGGCCGCCCCTACCGTGGGCACCGTTCAGTGCCTGGCAGCGTTCGGTGAAAGGGCCGTCTTGGAGACAGGGACACAGGGAACCCCCACAGCGTCGACGGTCATGGACACCACGGCCAGCGCAACGACAACGGCCAGCACAGCCAGTGCGGCCAACACAGCCAGCACAGGCAGTGCGGCCGTTGGTGGGGACCGCCCAGCCCCCGCCGCCCGTCGGGCGGGCCCGCGGCGCGTGGCCGGGTGGGGCGCTGGAGTCACTCTCGCGGGCGTCAGTCTCGTGCTCGTCTGCCGCGCGCTGGACACCGACGCCGTCACGCCCGTGCCCCAACTCCTCGCGTTCCTCCCGTGGCTGATCGTCCCCGCGGGCGTCGCCCTGCTGCTGGCCGCGCTGGCCCGCTGGCGGGTGGGGATGGCCTGGGGCGCGATCGCGGTGGGCGTCACGGCCTGGTTCACCCAGCCGTACGGCGGCGCCGACCCGCCGTCCGGACCGCCCGTCGCGCAACTCCGCGTCCTGACCTCCAACGTCGAATTCGGCCAGGCGACGCAGCAGTTGCTGGCCGCCATCCGCCGCGAGCGCCCCGACCTGGCCTTCGTCCAGGAGTGCGACCTCGGCTGCGCCCAGGCGCTCCGGGAGCACACCGAGGCCGACTACCCGCACCACCGCATCGTCCTGGCCACCGGCGCCGAGGGTTCCGCGATCCTCAGCCGCTACCCGCTGAAGGACGCCGACGGCGTACCCGGCACCCTGTCGATGCCGGGCGCGATAGCCGAGGTCGCCGGATACCGGGTGCGGCTCCAACTGGCGCACCCGATGCCGCCAATGCCCGGCGACCTCGACACCTGGCGCTCCGAACTGGCCGCGCTGCGCGACTACGCGGCACGGGACAGCCGTACGCCGACCATCCTCGCGGGCGACTTCAACGCCTCGCAGGACCACGCCGCGTTCCGCCGCGTCCTGGACACCGGGCTGCGCGACAGCACCCGGCTCGCGGGCGGCACCCGTACGCCGAGCTGGCCGTCCGTCTCCGCGCCGCCGCTCGGGGCACAGATCGACCACGTGCTGGTGAGCGCGGACTTCTCCGCGCGTGCCACACGTTTCATCGACCTCGACCACACCGACCACCGCTCCCTCCTGGCCGACCTCACCCTCCACGCGCCCCAGCCATAACCACCCACAAGCCATAACCACCCACAAGCCATAACCACCCACAAGCCGTAACCGCCTGCAAGCCGTAACCACCCGCAACCGGAACATGCGCGCATGCGGCACATAATGGGCGTATGTCCCGAGCGTTCACCCCCCGCCTCGCGCCGCCCGAGTGGCTGGCCAGAACCCTCGAGACGAAACCGGCGCCCCGGACGCCCTGGCCCGCGATCGTCCGCGCCGCCGTCGCCATGTCGCTGCCCCTGGCCGTCGGCTTGGCCACGGGCTATCCCCACTACGGGGCGATCGCCTCAATAGGCGCGCTCTCCGGGGTCATCGGCGACACCGCGACCGCGTACCGGATGCGGGTCTACAACATCGCCGTACCGCAGTTCTTCGGCTCGGTCGGGGTCACGCTCGGCTCGCTCGCGTACGGGCACGGGTGGCTGACCGTCGCGGTGGTCACGGCGGTGGCGCTCGCCTCCGGGATGATCTCGACGATCGGGGCGGTGGCCTCGGTCTCCGGGCTGCTGCTTCTGCTGAACTCGGTGATCGGCGCGGGACTTCCGATGCCCGGCGCGTGGTGGGCGCCGGGGCTGCTGATCGGCGGCGGCGGGCTGCTCGTCCTGGCGCTGGCGCTGCTGGCCTGGCCGGTGCGTTCCAGGGTGCCGGAGCGCACCGCCGTCGCGGACACCTACCGCGCGGTGGCCGCGCTGCTGGAGGCCGTGGGCCGGGCCCCGGCGGCGTACGCGGCCGCGCGCCACGCCGTCACCCAGTCGCTGAACCAGTCGTACGACCTGACGCTCGCGCGGCGGGCCCGCGACCACGGCCGCAATCAGGAGCTGGCCCGGCTCGTCAGCCAGCTCAACGCGCTGATCCCGCTCGTCGAGGCGGCCCCCGCCGCCCAGTTGGCCGGACGCCCGCTGCCGGACGAGGCGCCCACGGCCGTACGCGCCCTCGCGCACGCCGTGGAGACGGGCTTCACCGGCTCCGTCGACCTACGCCTGCCGCCCGAGCCCGCGGGCCCCGGCGCCCGCGCCGTCAACCACGCCATCCGGTACGCCGCCGAAGCCCTGACCGACACCGACCCCGGCAATGTGGACGACCGCCTGGGCCGCCCCGCCGCGCTGCGCGAACGCGTCCGCCGCACCGCCCGCACGGTCCTCCTCTCGGCGGCCTCCTGGCGCTACGGCCTGCGCCTGGCCCTGTGCATCGGCCTGGCCCAGGCCCTGGTGTCCCTGATCCAGGTGGACCGCTCCTACTGGGTGGCCCTGACCGTCACCTTCGTCATGAAGCCCGACTTCGGCTCGGTGTTCTCACGGGCCGTGCTGCGCGCGCTGGGCACGGCGGCCGGTCTCGTCCTGGCGGCCGCGGTGCTGGCGGAGGTGCCGCGCGGCTGGTGGGACGTCCTGGTCCTGTTCCTCCTCGCCCCGCTGATCCCCGCGCTGACTCCGCGCGGCTACGGCTACCAGACAGCCGCCATCACCCCCGTGATCCTCATCCTGTCCGACGTACTCAACAAGGCGGGCGTCGGCCTGATCGTCCCCCGCCTGTACGACAGCCTCATCGGCTGTGCGATCGCCCTGATCGCGGGCTATCTGCTCTGGCCGGAGTCCTGGCACGCGCGGATCGGCGACCGGCTCGCGGACGCGGTGGCGGACACCGCCCGCTACGTCGAGTGCGCCTTCCTGGACCCGGCCGCCCCCGGCACCCCGAGCGTCGCCGCCCGCGCCCGGATGCGCCGCCGCCTCTACCGCGACCTGTCCGCTCTCCGTACAGAGTTCCAGCGCGCCCTCACCGAGCCGCCGCCGACCGGGACGCGGGCGGCGGCCTGGTGGCCGCTGGTCGTCGCCGTCGAACGCGTCGTGGACGCCACCACGGCGGCCCGTATCCACATCCGCCACGGCGCGCCGCGCCCGGCCCCCACGGACTCCGCGGAGATCTGCCGCGCCCTGGAACAACTCGCCGACACCTTGCGCGAGTCGACCTCCCCCACCCGAACGCCGAGCACGGCGCCCCTCCCGTACGAGGGCACCGCCCCCGACGACGTCCTCACCCCCCTCCGCCACGAGGTACGCGCCGCCCAGGCCATCGCCAACCCCCAGCCTGACCTGAACGCTTAGCGCTCCTCACCCGGCCGAGGCCGGGGCCGAGGCCGGGGCCGGGGCCGGGGCCGGGGCCGGGGCCGGGGCCGCGCGGCGGGCGACGGACCAGCCGTAGCGGGTCTGCACGGCGTGGACCAGGCGGGTGCCACGGGCCGCCGTCGCGCGCAGGACGGGGTCGGCGTCGGCGACGTCGAGGCGGCTCCAGGCGCCGTCCGCGTGCAGCACGTCGAGTTGGACGAGCCCCACCGAGTGGTTCTTGTGCAGCCGGGCGATCGCGACAAGGTCCGACATCGGCAGCTCGACGGGCGACTGGCCCGGAGTGTGCAGCTCCACCGTGTCCCGGCGCAGCACCAGCAGGCCCCTGCGGCCCATCCAGCGCGCCGGAACGGCGACATCGGAGACGTCGTCCAGCGGCGGCCGCGCGGACCGGGCCGCCGCGACGGCCCCCGCGCGCCGGACGACGTGGTAGGCGAGCATCGGCCCGATGGCCGCGAACAGCACGCCCGCCATCACCAGGAAGCTCAGCACGTTCTCCGTGAACGACTCGCCCGCGGCCAGGGCGATCAGCCCGAAGACGAGCGCAGGGGCGCAGACGATCAGCCACAGGCGCCGCAGCGGCATAGCCCCGTCAGGCAGCGGCTCATCGTGCGTCACGCGCGCGTGCCAGGTGCCGCCGAGGCACCCGAGGATCTGCTCCTGTCGCCCCCGCCTGACGCTGGGCAGAAGCCGCACCGGCCGCTGTGCCGCCAGCTTCCTGGCCGCCCCGGCCGGGTCGGCGACGAAGGCCTTGGCGAAGCGGGCCTCCTCCTCGGCGCGCGCCCAGCGGCCGTAGGCGGCGGGGCGTACCAGGCCGTACACCCCGTACGCCGTCATCAGCACCGCGGCGCCCAGCAGCGCGGTGGACACCGCCCACTTCTCCGCCGTCGTGTCGCCGGACGGCGGCCAGGCCGCCAGCGCGAAGAGCCCGCCGCCCAGGCACCAGGCCGTCGCACTCGCCTGCCACGCCACCCGCTGTCTGCCCGGCAGCGGCTCCGCGGCGGACAGGTCGTCGGGCCGGAACGCCCGCGCGGTGTGGTCGATCCGGCGCAGCAGCGCTCTGCCGCCGCGGGCGGTGACGGCCAGGAACAGCACGGCCCACACCGAGGCGGCCGCCCCCGCGATGCCCATGCCCGCGGCGGCGAACTGCTCGTCGAGCGTCAGCCGCGAGGTGTCGACGGCCGCGTACACGTCGATCGCGAGCAGCATCCAGCCGAGGCTGCCCACGGTCAGCACCCCCCAGAGCGCCGCCAGCCGCCGCCCCGAGCCGTAAAGCTCCCGTGCCCCGGCCGTCGTGGCGGCCCCCGCTATGTCCCCGTTCTTCATCCGGGAGAGCGTACGGCCTGTCCGGCGGATCAGGCCCTAGGCGGTGGGCTCCTCGCCGCCGAAGCGGTCCTTGTACGCGTCCAGGTCCTCGTCAGTGATCTTGGCGAAGAGGACCGGCGGGACCGTGAAGGCCGTGCCCGCGGGGACGGCCGACAGGGAGCGCGCCTCGTCCGGGGTCACCCAGGTCGCCGTGTCGTCGGTGAGCGCGAAGGCCGAGCGCATCGCCGCGGCCGACGCGGGGATGAAGGGCTCGGAGACCACCGCGTACAGGTGGATGAGGTTCATCGCCGTGCGGAGGGTGAGCGCCGCGGCCTCCGGGTCGGTCTTGATCTCCAGCCAGGGGGCCTTCTCCTCCAGGTACGCGTTCCCCGCCGACCACAGCGCGCGCAGCGCCGCCGCGGCCTTGCGGAACTGGAGGGCGTCCATGTGGGACTCGTACTCGGCGAGGAGGGTCGCGATCTCGGCGCCGAGCTTCCGCTCCGCCTCACCGGCCTCCTGGCCCGCCGGTACGTCGTCGCCGAAGCGCTTGCGGGAGAAGGACAGCACGCGGTTGACGAAGTTGCCGAGGGTGTCGGCGAGGTCCTTGTTGACCGTGGCCGAGAAGTGCTCCCAGGAGAACGACGAGTCGTCCGACTCGGGGGCGTTGGCGACCAGGAAGTAGCGCCAGTAGTCGGCGGGCAGCAGCTCCAGGGCGGTGTCCGTGAAGACGCCGCGCTTCTGCGAGGTGGAGAACTTGCCGCCGTAGTACGTCAGCCAGTTGAAGGCCTTGAGGTAGTCGACCTTCTTCCAGGGCTCGCGCGTGCCGAGCTGCGTCGCCGGGAACATCACCGAGTGGAACGGGACGTTGTCCTTGGCCATGAACTCGGTGTAGCGGACGTCGTCGGCGCCCGCGCCCTCGTCCCACCAGGACTTCCAGTCGCGGGAGCCGTCCGGCGCCGCGTCCGCCCACTCCTTCGTCGCGCCGATGTACTCGATCGGGGCGTCGAACCACACGTAGAAGACCTTGCCTTCGGCGGCCAGATCCGGCCACACGTCGGCCGGGACCGGTACGCCCCAGTCCAGGTCGCGGGTGATCGCGCGGTCGTGCAGGCCCTCGGTCAGCCACTTGCGGGCGATGGACGACGCAAGCTGCGGCCACTCCTCGCCGGTGAAGTCGATGAACTCCTCCACCTTGTGCTGGAGCTCGGACTGGAGGAGGAAGAGGTGCTTGGTCTCGCGCACCTCCAGGTCGCTGCTGCCGCTGATCGCCGAGCGGGCGTCGATCAGGTCGGTCGGGTCGAGCACCCGCGTGCAGTTCTCGCACTGGTCGCCGCGCGCCTTGTCGTAGCCGCAGTGCGGACAGGTGCCGACGATGTAGCGGTCCGGCAGGAAGCGCCCGTCGGCGTTCGAGTAGACCTGGCGGATCGCCCGCTCCTCGATGAAGCCGTTCTCGTGCAGCTTGCGGGCGAAGTGCTGGGTCAGTTCGACGTTCTGCGGCGACGAGCTGCGGCCGAAGTAGTCGAAGCGCAGCCCGAAGCCGTCGTACACGGCCTTCTGGGCGTCGTGCTGCTCGGCGCAGAAGTCCGCCACCGGCAGGCCCGCCTCCTTGGCGGCCAGCTCGGCGGGGGTGCCGTGCTCGTCCGTCGCGCAGATGTAGAGCACGTCGTGGCCGCGCTGGCGGAGGTACCTGGCGTACACGTCCGCGGGGAGCATGGACCCCACCATGTTGCCCAGGTGCTTGATCCCGTTGATGTACGGAAGGGCGCTGGTGATGAGGTGTCGAGCCATTGCAGGCTGCTCCCAAGTCGCTACGTGCAGTGATCAATTGGTCTACGGAACGTCAATATCGTATCCGACCGGCCGGGGCGGCCTCTCCTGCGTTTCGCTGGGTGGACGACGCCGCCGCCCCCGGTGCGGCGGTGGGGGCGGCGCTCGTACGTACAGCTTTGTACGTATAAGGCTGTACGTACGGCTTACGGGCGCCAGGTCGCGAGGAGGCCCTCGTACAGCTCGGTGTCGGTGAGCTCGCCGGGGACCGGGCCCGCGTGGAAGAACGCGGCGTTCTCGACCTTGTCGTCCGCGGCCAGCTTGCGGAGGTAGTCGAAGGCCTTCGCCTCGTGCTCGCCGAAGGCCACGAACTGCCAGAAGACGTCGCGGTGCCGCTTGGCCGCGTTGGCGAGTGCCTCGGTCGCGGCCGTCTTCGACTCCGGGGCGCCGTCCGTCTGGAAGACGACCAGGGCGGGGCGCTTCGGGGCGGCCGACTTCTTGTGCAGCGCGATGACCTCGGCGACGGCGCGGTCGTAGTTGGTGCGGCCCATGCGGCCGAGACCGGCGTGCAGCTCGTCGACGCGGCCCGCGTGCTCGGCGAGGGTGAGGACTCCGGTGCCGTCGACCTCGGTCGAGAAGAAGACGACGTTGACGGTGGCGTCCTCGTGGTCGTGGTCGTCGTCCAGGTGCGCGGCGAGCGCGAGCACCTGCTCGCCGAGGTTCTGCGCGCTGCCGTCCTTGTAGTACGGGCGCATCGACCCGGAGCGGTCGAGCACCAGGTAGACGGCGGCGCGGGTCCCGGCGAGCCCCTGCTTCTCCAGTACGGCCCCGGCCGCCTCGTAAGCGCCGACGAGGCCGGGGGCCGCGCTCCGGACGGCGTCGAGCGAGTACGCGGCCGCGGACGCGGGCGCGGGCGACGCACTCGGCGCGGGGGCGGGGGCGACGGGCTCGGGCGCGGGCGCGGGGTCCGGCTCGGGTGCGGGGTCCGGCTCGGTCCGGGCGGCGGCGGCCGACTCGGACACGGGCTTCGACTCGGGCGCGGTCTCCGGCTCCGCAGTGGCGACCGGCTCGGGCTCGGGAGTCGCCTCGGGCTCGGCGGCCACGGCGACCGGCTCGGGCTCCGCGGTGGCCTCCGGCTCCGGCTCGGAGTCGATCGGGGTCGACGGGCGCGGGACCGACGTGGTGGACGGCGCGGCGAGCGACGGGTTGTCGAACGCGGCCGAGACCAGCTCATCCACCGTGTTCGGTGACGCGGGCGACGATTCGGGCGTCGGCTCGGCGGACGGCCCCGGCACCGTCACATCAGAAGCCGCACCGACGACGGCCGCGTCCCCACGCGCCTCCGTGGCGGGCCCCGGCACCGAGACCGAACCGGACCCCGACTCCGCGCCCTCGGAAGCCGAATCCGAACCCGAATCCGCCGACGCCGACGCCGACGCCGACGCCGACAAGTCCGAGTCAGACACCGAAGTCGACACCGAAGTCGACGCCGACACCGAGTCCGCCGCCGCGTCCGACCGCTCCGCCTGCTTCCGAGCCTCCGGCACGGCCCCGGCGGCGCCCGCTTCGTCGCGCCCCTTGCGGGACCGCCCGAACGCGTTCCGCAGGAGATCCAGAATGCCCATGTGCGCAACCCTTCGCGTGAGTTGATTCCGTAATCCCTGGCCAGGGCGGACACGTAAGGTTAGCCGCCGCCATTCGGGATCTTGGGGAGGGTCGGCCGGTCGCCCCCGCCCGTCACCCCAGCGGCCCGCCCCGGACGTCAACCAGGCGTGGACACGGCGCACACCGCGCGCGCCCCCAGCGCCAACCTACCGCCGTGCGCCGGGGGTTCACCTCCGCTTTACCCCCGCGCCCTCGCCCCGCACACGTACGCCTCTAGCGTCACCGCCGTCAGTTCCCGACACGGTGTCGGCGCGGGGTGCGCCGAAGAACGCTCAACAGGGCCCAGCAGGGCCCGTATGGAGAGAAACATGCGCAAACTGCTGCCGCTCATCGGTTCGTCGCACCCAGGCGGGCGCTCCGACCTGACGTGCCGCTACCGCTGCGGAGACGCCTGCTTCCAGGAAGTACCGAACACCAGCGACAACGAATACGTCGGCGACGTCATGGCCGGTGCGCTGTCCCGCCGCTCGATGGTGCGCGCCGCCGCCGTGGTGACCGTCGCCACCGCCGCGGGCACCGCCGCGCTCGCCTCGCCCGGCGTGGCCTCCCAGGCCGCCGCGGCCACGGCGGAGCGCCACCGTCCGGGCCGCCCCGGTCACCCCGGCGGCCCTGGCCGCCACGGCTCCAGGGCCGCCCGCGGCCTGCGCTTCGACGCCGTCGCGCCCAACACCGCCGACCAGGTCACCGTCCCCTCGGGCTACGAGCAGAACGTCGTGATCCGCTGGGGCGAACCGATCCTGCGCGGCGCGCCCGCCTTCGACCCGGAGAACCAGACCGCCAAGGCCCAGGCCGGTCAGTTCGGCTACAACTGCGACTTCCTGGCGCTGCTCCCGTACGGCCACGGCCGCCAGCTGCTCGTGGCCAACCACGAGTACACGGACGAGCAACTGATGTTCGCCGGGTACGACTCCGCTGACCCGACCCGCGAGCAGGTCGAGATCGCCTGGGCCGCGCACGGCATCTCCGTCGTCGCCGTGCAGGAGGAGCGCAGGACCGGCAAGCTCACTCCCGTACAGCGCCACTACGTCAACCGCCGCCTCACCGCGACCAGCGAGTTCCGCGTCGCGGGCCCGGCCGCGGGCAGCGACCTGCTGAAGACCTCCGCCGACCCGACCGGCACCAAGGTGCTCGGCACCCTCAACAACTGCGCCGGCGGCACCACCCCGTGGGGCACCACGCTGCACGGCGAGGAGAACTTCAACCAGTACTTCGCCAACGCCAGCCGCTCCAGCGCCACCGACCGGCGCTACGGCCTGCCCACCGGGGCCTCGTACCGCAAGTGGGAGCGGTTCGACGACCGCTTCGACGTGTCCAAGGAGCCGAACGAGCCGCACCGTCACGGCTATGTCGTCGAGCTCGATCCGTACGACCCCGACTCGACCCCCGTCAAGCACACCGCGCTCGGCCGCTTCAAGCACGAGGGCGCGACCGCGACCCTGACCCGCGACGGCCGCCCGGTCCTCTACAGCGGTGACGACGAGCGCTTCGACTACTTCTACAAGTTCGTCTCGTCGAAGCGGATGAAGCGCGGCAGGAGCCGTCACGCCCGCGCGCACAACCTCACGCTCCTCGAAGAGGGCACGCTCTACGTCGCCAAGTTGACGGGCGACTCCCCGGCCGAGCAGATCGACGGCTCCGGCGCGCTGCCCGCCGACGGCGAGTTCGACGGCAGCGGCGTCTGGATTCCGCTGGCCACCGCGGGCCCGAACGGCCGCGCCGTCTCGCACGTCGACGGCATGACCGCCGAAGAGGTGTTCGTCTTCACGCGTCTCGCCGGTGACAAGGTGGGCGCCACCAAGATGGACCGCCCCGAGGACGTCGAGCCCTCACCGCGCACCGGCAAGGTGTACGTGGCGCTGACCAACAACTCCAAGCGCGGCCTGGAGGGCCAGGCCCCCGCCGACGAGGCCAACCCGCGCAACGCGAACAAGCACGGCCAGGTACTCGAACTCACCGAGCACTGGCACAACCCGGCCAGCACCAGGTTCGCCTGGTCGCTGTTCCTCGTCGCGGGCGACCCGGAGGACCCGTCAACGTACTTCGCGGGCTTCCCGAAGGACCAGGTCAGCCCGATCTCCTGCCCGGACAACGTGGCGTTCGACCCATACGGCAACCTGTGGATCTCCACCGACGGCAACAAGCTGGGCAGCCACGACGGCCTGTTCGGCGTCGCCACGCACGGCCCGCGGCGCGGTGAGCTGAAGCAGTTCCTGACCGTCCCGACCGGCGCCGAGACCTGCGGGCCGATCATCCAGGACCGCCGGGTCCTGGTCGCGGTGCAGCATCCGGGCGAGGTCAGCGGCGCGACGGTGGAGAACCCGGCGTCGGCGTGGCCGGACGGCCCCGGCAAGATCGTCCGCCCGTCGGTGGTAGCGGTCTGGCGCGAGGACGGGCGCGGTATCGGCTGCTGAATGGGCAACGAGCGTTGAGGGGCGGCACCCGCTGTACGGGGTGCCGCCCCTCTCGCCTGGCCGTCAGATCGCCTGGCCGTCAGCCCTCGCCGTCCGTACGGCGGCGGCGCAGCATCGCGAAGCCGAGCCCCGCGGCCCCCGCCGCGGCCATGCCGCCACCGGCGGCGACCATCACGGTGTCGGGTCGCGAGTCGACCCCCTCGGCGCCGGCCTTGACGCCGCCCTTCGGGACGACGGCCTTGCCCTGCTGGGTCTGGCGACCGGTCTTGGTACCGGTCTTGGTACCGGTCTTGGTACCGGTCTTGGCGCCGGTCTTGGCACCCGTGTCCGTCCCGGCCTTCTTCTTGTCCTGCTTCTTGCCGCCCTCGGCCCACCCCTTCATGGTGCCGTCGGGGTTGAGCACGAAGTGGGCGCCGTTGTGCTGGCCGTACGCCGCCTTGTCGCCCGACTGCTTGAGGGTGTCCCAACGGATCACCTTGCCGGACGCGGGGTCCTTGCCCCACATCTCGGCCTCGTAGCCGCTCTTGGTCTGGAAGACCTTCGCGTCGAAACCGGAACCGCCGAGGTCCTTGTACTGCCGGACGAACGTGCGCTTGCCCTGCTCCTGCGTGTCGTCCTGCTTGACGTCATCCTTGCCTGGCAGGACCTGCTCCTGATTACCCCGGTCCGGGCCGGTCGGCGAGTCAGCGGACGCGATGCCGACCGGGAGGGCGAGCGTGGCGGCTATGACACCGGTGGCGATAGCGGCGGAACGGACGGTACGACGGGTGACACGCATGATGATGACCTTCTCGTAGCGGGACTTTCCCTGTCTGCGCCTCTTTGCAGCGGCGACGACCATCAAGCTACGAGGGTCATGTTGGGGTCCTGCGTAGGCGAGGTAACGGCTCCCGACAGAGCCGCACACGGGTACGTAACAGTCAAACAGTGCAGCGAAAGAGGACCAAAGTCCCGCCCTGACCAGGTCAGGCGGCCCTGTCGTCTCGCCTTCGCATGAGCCAATCCCGGTACGCCGCCGACTGCTGGGCGGCCTCCCGGTACGCCGCCTCCAGGTCCCCGTACACCCCGTCGAGCTCCGCCTCCGTACGGGCCGCGAGCAGCAGCCGTACGCCCAGCGGGTCACCCTCCAGCGGGCGGATCGCCATGTCGGGACGCGCGCGGGAGGTGGGCTGGCAGACCGTGACCACCTCGCCGGTGGCGACCAGCGCCGCGGCGGTCAGGTAGTCCCCGTGCAGCACACAGGGATCGAGCCCGGCGGCGCGCAGCACCCGCAGCAGCCCGTCCCGCTCGCCGTCCACGGTCGGGTCGACCATCCACCGTTCACCCGCCAGCTCCGCGAGCCGTACGACAGGGCGCCGGGCGGCCGGATGATCCACGGGCAGCGAGACGAACTGCGGTTCCCGGTCCAGCAGGACCCGCGCCCGCAGCCCCTCCGGCATCCGCAGCGGGCACCCTTCCACCTGGTGGACGAAGGCGACGTCGAGCTGGCCGTCGGCGACCTGCCGCAACAGGGCGTTCGCCGACACGTCCATCTGCAACGACACGGACGCCGACGCCCCGGCGTCCGCCAGGCGGATCCGCAGCCGCCGCAGCCAGCCGGGCAGCGCGCGGCTGGCCGTCGAGCCGATCCGCAGCTGCGGCCCGCCGGTCCTGGCGGCCGCCGCCCTGGCCTCGGACACCAGCTCCCGCATCTCCGCGACCAGCGGGCGGGCCCGGCTGAGCAGCACCAGGCCGAGCGGCGTCGGACGGCACCCGGTGCGCTCGCGGGCGAACAGGCGACCGCCGAGCGCCCCCTCGATACGGCGGAGCTGGGTGGTCAACGCGGGCTGGCTCACGCCGAGTTGACGCGCGGCCTGATGCAGGCTGCCGGTGTCGGCGATGGCACACACCGCGCGGAGGTGTCGCACCTCAAGCTCCATGAACGTTGAGCGTAGAACCGCTTCCGCGATCACGCCCCGCCTAAATCCCGCCAGAAACCGGGAGTTGAGGCGCTGCCAACGCGCTGCCAACGCGCTGTCAACGCGCTGTCAACGCGGGCGCCAACCCGGCGCTAACGCGGCGTTATCGGAACTTGCCATCATCCGTACGGGCCCCCGCTCCCCGACACTCTCGGGTAACCACTCGCACCCCACACGAGTAGGAGCCCCCCACATGAGAGTTACCCGAGCGCTGCTGTCGTCCGCTCTCGGACTCGGCCTGGCCGTCGGCGCGCTGGGCGCGGCCCCGGCCGTCGCCGCCACCGCGCCCGCGGACGGCGCGGCGTACGCCCAGTACGCGGGATCCGCCGAAGACGCCGCCGCCAACAAGGCGTTCTTCGAGGCCGTGGTCAAGTCCGTGGCTGAGAAGCACGCCGCGAACCCCGGCGCCCAGCAGGTGACCGTCACCTACAGCGCGGCGGGCGCGCCCAGCTTCCGGCAGCAGATATCCCGCAGCACCCAGATCTGGAACAGCTCCGTCTCCAACGTGAAGCTCCGGGAAGGCTCGAACCCGGACTTCCGGTACTACGAAGGCAACGACCGGCGCGGCTCGTACGCCTACACGGACGGCCACGGCCGCGGGTACATCTTCCTGGACTACCGGCAGAACCAGATCTACGACTCCACGCGGGTCACCTCACACGAGACCGGTCACGTGCTGGGCCTGCCCGACCGCTACTCGGGCCCGTGCAGCGAACTCATGTCGGGCGGCGGCCCAGGACCGTCCTGCACCAACGCGATCCCGAACTACGCCGAACGCTCCCGCGTCAACCGGCTCTGGGCCAACGGCCTGGCCACGGCGCTGAAGAACGCGGCGTAGCGCAACGCGAAGAGGCCCGGAACCTCTGGGGCTCCGGGCCTCTTCGGCGGCGTACGGACTACGCACCGACGGACTGCGCGCCAACGGACTACGCGCTGACGGACTACGCACCGACGGGCTACGCGCCGGACGGCTGCTCCCCGCGGACTACTCGCCGGACGACGGCTTCGCCACCGGCTTGCGCAGGGCGATGTTCAGCTCGCGCAGCCGCGACTCGTCCAGCTCGGTCGGCGCGCCCATCATCAGGTCCTGGGCGTTCTGGTTGAGCGGGAAGGCGATGGTCTCGCGGATGTTCGGCTCGTCGGCGAGCAGCATCACGATCCGGTCCACGCCCGGCGCGATGCCGCCGTGCGGCGGCGCGCCGAAGCGGAACGCGCGGAGCATGCCCGCGAACTCGTGCTCGACGGTGTCCCGGTCGTAGCCCGCGATCTCGAAGGCCCTGAGCATGATCTCGGGCTCGTGGTTCCGGATCGCGCCGGAGGACAGCTCGATGCCGTTGCAGACGATGTCGTACTGCCAGGCCAGGATGTCCAGCGGGTCCTTCTCCTCCAGGTCGGCCATGCCGCCCTGGGGCATCGAGAAGGGGTTGTGCGAGAAGTCGATCTTCCCGGTGTCCTCGTCCTTCTCGTACATCGGGAAGTCCACGATCCAGCAGAACCGGAACACGTCCTCCTCGAAGTGCCCGGCGCGCTTGGCGGCCTCGACCCGGACCGCGCCCATGATCTTGGAGACCTCGTCGAACTCGCCCGCGCCGAAGAAGACCGCGTGCCCGGCGACCAGGCCGAGACGCTCGGTGAGCACCTTGACGTTCTCGTCGGTGAGGAACTTGGCGATCGGCCCGGTGAGCGAGCCGTCCTCGGCGACGCGGACCCAGGCCAGGCCCTTCGCGCCCTGCTCGACCGCGTACTCGCCGAGGCCGTCGAAGAACTTACGGGACTGGGACGCGGTGTCCGGGACCGGCAGCGCGCGGACGTGCTTGCCCGCGAAGGCCTTGAAGTCCGAGCCCTCGAAGACGTCGGTGATGTCGACGAGTTCGAGCTGGGCACGCAGGTCGGGCTTGTCGTTGCCGTACTTGAGCATCGACTCGCGGAACGGGATGCGCGGGAACGGCGAGGTGACATGGCGGCCGCCGCCGAACTCCTCGAACAGCTCGGTCATCAGCTGCTCGATCGGCCGGAAGACGTCCTCCTGCTCGACGAAGCTCATCTCTACGTCGAGCTGGTAGAACTCGCCCGGCGAGCGGTCCGCGCGGGCGTCCTCGTCGCGGAAGCAGGGCGCGATCTGGAAGTACCGGTCGAAGCCGGAGATCATCAGCAGCTGCTTGAACTGCTGCGGGGCCTGCGGCAGCGCGTAGAACTTGCCGGGGTTCAGGCGGGACGGCACCACGAAGTCGCGGGCGCCCTCGGGGGACGTCGCGGTCAGGATCGGGGTGGCCATCTCGTTGAAGCCGAGCGCGGTCATCTTGTGGCGGATGGCCGAGATCACGGCCGTACGCAGCATGATGTTGCGGTGCATGCGCTCGCGGCGCAGGTCCAGGAAGCGGTACTCCAGGCGGCGCTCCTCGCCGACCCCGTCGTCCTGGTTGATCTGGAACGGGAGCTGCTGGGCCGCGCCGAGCACCTCGACCTCGCTGACCTCGACCTCGATCTCGCCGGTGGCCAGCTCGGGGTTGACGTTCTCCGCGCCGCGCGAGAGGACCTTGCCGTCGACGCGGACGACGGTCTCCTTGGAGAGCTTGTCGAGGGCGTCGAAGGCGGCGGTGTTCGGGCGGGCGACCAGCTGGACCAGGCCGTGGTGGTCGCGCAGATCGATGAAGAGGATGCCGCCCAGGTCTCGGCGATTGTGCAGCCAGCCGCTCAGCCGGACGTCAGCGGCGACGTCGGAGGCGCGGAGTTCGCCGCAGGTGTGGGACCTGTACCGGTGCATCGTTCATCCAATTCTTCGCGTCATTCTTCGCGAGACAGGCGGGAATCAACCACCCCAGGCTACCGTCCGGCACACCCGAACTTTCCGCCATATGCATGACAAGTCTCCCTGATCTCGCCTGGCATCAGTGGCGGCATTCCCGCCGACCTTTCTACAGTGAAGCAATGCGTACCGACGACCGGGGTTCCCTGCCCCCCGTGGGGAACATCCTGGCCGCCATCGCGACCGGCGTGTGGCGCTGGGACAACGCCGACGGGCTCTTCACCCTGGACGCCGAGGCGGCCAGGCTGATAGGCGTCCCCATCGAGTGGGCGGCCCCCGGCGAGCCCGAGCCCCTGGTCACCCTGACCGAGGCGGCCGTCCGGGCCCGCTTCCACGCCGTGGACTGGACCGAGATGCAGGGCATCGCCCAGCTGGCCTTCGCCGAGGGCACCCTCGCCGAGGCCCGGCTGCGCGTCATGGACGAGCGGGGCCGGGTGCTGCGGGTCGTCCGCAGCCGCTCCAAGCCGGTCGTCGGCGACGGCGACAGCGGCGGCACCAGCGGCGGCACCGGAACCAGCGCCGGGCACAGTGCCGCGAACAGCACCGCGCGCGGCACGGCACGCGGCACCGCGCGCGGCACCGGCGAGTACGTACTGATCGGCACCCTGCAAGAGGTCAGCGAGACACCCGGCAGCGCCGCCCGCACCCCCGTCACCGGCGACTGGCGGCGCTCCCGCGAGGCGTTCCTGCTGGACGCGGGCCGCGCACTGGCCGAGGCGCGCTCCACGGCCGAGGTACTGCGCGTGGCCAGCGGCCTGTCGATGCCGGGGTTCTCGCCCGACGGGCTCGGCGTCTTCGGGGTCAAGGGCGACCGGCTCACCGTCATCGGACACCACGGGCACGCGCCGGGCGACGAGGACCCGTTCGTGGACATGCCGCTGGACACCGACTATCCGGCCGCCGACGTGGTACGCACCGGGCGCGCCGTCTATCTGACGACCCCCGAGGAGTACAAGCGCCGCTACCCCACCACCTGGCCGCTCGCCGAGCGCTTCGGCCGCCAGTCCTGGGCGTTTCTGCCGCTGATCGTCGCGGGCCGCACCATCGGGGGCTGGATGGCGGCGTTCACGTACCCGGTCTCCTTCACCCCGGACGAGCGCTCCGTGCTGACCACAGTGGCCCGGATGCTGGCCCAGGCGCTCTCGCGGGCCGGGGCCGCCGAGTCCGAGCGCGAGCTGACCGAGGGGCTACAGCGCTCGATGCTGCCCGCGCTCGGCCCCGAGATACCCGGCATGTCCGTCGCCGCGCGGTATGTGCCGACCGGCGGCGGGCTCCAGGTCGGCGGCGACTGGTACGACATGATCCCGCTGCCCTCCGGCCGGTACGCGTTCGTCATCGGCGACGTCCAGGGGCACGACGTACGGGCGGCCGGACTGATGGGACAGCTGCGCATCGCCCTGCGCGCGTACGCGTCCGAGGGGCACCGCCCCGACGCCGTGCTCTCCCGCGCCACCCGCTTCCTGGCCGGGATCACCGACTCGGTCACGTACGGCTCCACGGGCGGCCCCCACGCCGACCCGTCGGCGCTCGCCGCCGACCCGCGCTTCGCGACCTGCCTGTACGTGGAGGCCGACCCGGAATCCGGGGTCCTGGAGATCGCCCGCGCGGGCCACCCGGACCCGGTGATCCGGCTCGCCGACGGCACGGTGGTGACCCGCTCCACGGCGGGCGGACTGCCGCTGGGCATAGACCCGGACGCGGACTACCCGACGACCCGGATGGTGCTCGCCCCCGGCGAGACCATGATGATCTGCACCGACGGCCTGATCGAGACCGGCGGCCACGACCTGGACACCGGCTGGGCACGCCTGCGCGAGACCCTGGAGAAGTACGACGAGACACACGGCGCGGCGCGGTACGGAGACGGGCCGTACGGAGGCGAGGCGTACGGAGACGGGCCGTACGGAGGCGAGGCGTACGGGACCGAGCCCTACGCGGACGAGAGCGCCAGCCTTGAGCAGCTCGCCGACGAGCTGGTCCAGACGGTGCACGGCCCGCCCTCACACCACTCGACCGGCCCGCTGGCCGACCGCCGCGAGGACGACATCGCGCTCCTGCTCCTGCGCCGCACCCCCGAGGGCGTCCGCGCGCCCGGCGCCGCCGCCCCGCCGCGGCGCACCGTCCTGACGGTCGCGCAGGCCGAGCCGGAGCGGATCGCCGGGGCCCGGCAGCATCTGCGCGAGCTGCTGCACGACTGGGCCGATCCGGACCAGGTGGACTCGGCGGTCCTGATGGTCTCCGAGATGATCACCAACGTACTGGTGCACACCGACGGCGACGCCCTGGTCATCGCGAACGCGCGGGGCGAGCTGGGCGCCCGCCGCCTGCGCGTGGAGGTCGCCGACGCCAGCGACGAGCTCCCGCACAAGCGCCACCCCGGCGAGCTGGCCTCGTCCGGGCGCGGCCTGGTCCTGATGGAGCTGCTCGCGGACGCGTGGGGCGTGGACCCGCGCGGCGAGGGCAAGTCCATCTGGTTCGAGCTGAACGAGGGAGACGCAAGGAACGCGGGGGGCGAAGGTTTCACGGGAAACACGGAGAACACGGAGAACACGGAGAACGCGGCGGACACGGGGACCGAGACAGGTCACGGCGCCGCGCCCGCCCCATAACGCGCCCGCAGCTCCGAGAGCACGCCGAACGCCGCCGCCGTCACCGGCACCGCGAGCAGCATCCCCAGCACACCCGCCACCGACGCGCCCGCCGTGATCGCCAGCAGCACCAGCGCCGGGTGCATCTGGACCGTACGGCTCTGGATCATCGGCTGGAGTACGTTGCCCTCCAGGACCTGCACCGCGAGCACCACCCCGAGCGCCCACAGCGCGATCACGAACCCGCGGTCCGCGAGCGCCACCAGGACGGCCACCGCCCCTGAGATGAACGCGCCCAGATACGGGATGTACGCGCCGACGAACACCAGCGCGCCGAGCCCCAGCGCCCCCGGCACCCGCAGGATCAGCAGCCCGGCGGTGATGGCCACGGCGTCGATCAGGGCGATGAAGGTCGTCCCGCGCATAAAGCCCTCGACCGCCTCGAAGGCGCGCCGCCCCATGGCCTCCAGGGTGTCGCCGGTGTCTGAGGGCGCGAGGGCCCGCAGGGACGTGACGGCGCGGTCGGAGTCGCGCAGGAAGAAGAAGATGAGCAGCAGCGCGAGCACGGCCATCGCGATCATCTGGCCGACCACGCTGATCCCGCTGATCACCCCGGACGCGGCGGTGCCGCCGAACTCGGCGAGCAGGTTCCTGGCGTTGGAGGCCAGGTCGTCGAGCGAGGTCCCGGCCGCGCCGAAGTGCTCGGCGAGGCTCACGGCGGCCCGCTTCAGCGAGGCGATGATCTCGTCCCCGGTGTCGATCAGCGCGCTGACCACGATGTAGACCGCGCCGCCGACGAAGGCGAGCACGGCCGCGCAGGTCAGCCCGGCGGCGAGCGACCGGTTCACCCGGAGCGCGACCAGCCTGCGGTACAGCGGCCCGAGCAGCGCCGCCCCGAGCACGGCCAGCAGGACAGGGGTGACCACCGCGCGGAAGACGACGCACAGCCAGACCGCGACCGCGGCGACCCCGGTCACCAGCAGCACGACCCCGCACCAGGCGGCGAGCCGCCGCGCCGCGTCGGGAACCGGCGACGACGACCGGGCCGACGGCCGGGCCGACGACCGCGACGACGGGGGCGGGAGCGGGGACGACGGGGACGAGGGGGACGACGGGGACGAGGGGGACACACCCCCACCCGACCACGCCCCCGGCGCGCCGTCCCGCCGATCGCGCCCGCTCGGGTGAGCGAGCGCCCCCGAAGCCAGGGAAGCGCCCCCGAGGGCCATGGGAGCCCCCCCCCAGGACTGGGGGACCGGGCCCAACAGGCCGTCGCACTCAGTACCCTTGCGGTCATGTACGGATACGGCCAGCACGCGACTGGCGGTGACGCCCAGCAGCAGTACGCGCCACCGCAGCCACCGCCGCAGCAGACGCCCGGCGGGTACGGCCAGCAGCAGCCACCCCTCTACCCCGAGCCGTCGCCCCCGTCCCTCGCGGACGCCGTACGCGCCTTCACCACCGGCTCGCTGGCGCCCGAGGACTTCCAGCAGACCTTCGCCACCTCGAAGGTCTACTGCCCGCGCGGCGACAATCCGGGCTTCCTCGCGCTGCACAACACCCAGCAGCCGGTGATCCCGATGTTCACCTCGCTCAAGGAGCTGCGCCGGTACGCGGGCAAGGAGTCCAAGTACTTCGTGATCACCGGCGCCGAGGTGATCGACCTGCTCCCCACCGGGTACGGCTTCGTCCTGGACATGGAGGGCGAGCACCGGATGGTCTTCGACGCGAAGGCCGTGGAACAGATGGTCGACTTCGCCATGCGTCGCATGTACGGCTGAAGTCGCATGCACGGCTGAAGTCGCATGCACGGCTGAAACAGCACGCGCGTCCGCCGCACCCGAGCCCGGAGGGAATGCCCTCCGGGCTCTTCGCGTTACCCTCAGCGGAAAGTTCGAGATTCAACTAAACTCGGACCACAAGGAGGTACCGACCATGCCCGCAGTGACCGTCGAGAACCCGCTGACCCTGCCCCGAGTGGCCGCGCCCGCCGACGCCACAGCGCGCCCCGTGCTCGCCGTGACCACCGCGCCGAGCGGCTTCGAGGGCGAGGGCTTCCCGGTTCGCCGCGCGTTCGCCGGGATCAAGTACGACTACCTCGACCCGTTCATCATGATGGACCAGATGGGAGAGGTGGACTACGCGCCCGGCGAGCCGAAAGGCACCCCCTGGCACCCGCACCGCGGCTTCGAGACCGTCACGTACCTGATCGACGGCACCTTCGTGCACCAGGACTCCCACGGCGGCGGAGGCACCATCCAGAACGGCGACACCCAGTGGATGACGGCGGGCAGCGGGCTGCTGCACATCGAGGCCCCGCCGGAGGAGCTGGTGACGTCCGGCGGCCTCTTCCACGGCCTCCAGCTGTGGGTGAACCTGCCCGCCAAGGACAAGATGATGGACCCCCGCTACCAGGACATCCGCGGCGGCCACGTACGGCTGCTGACCTCGCCCGACGGCGGCGCGCTGCTCCGGGTGATCGCGGGCGGGCTGGACGGCCACGAGGGGCCCGGCATCACGCACACCCCGATCACGATGGTGCACGCCACGCTGCGCCCCGGCGCCGAGGTCACGCTGCCCTGGCGCGAGGACTTCAACGGCCTGGCGTACGTGCTCGCGGGGCGCGGGGCGGGCGGCGCCGACCGCCGCCCGATCCACTCCGGGCAGACCGCGGTCTTCGGCAGCGGCTCCTCGCTCACCGTGCGCGCGGACGGCAAGCAGGACTCGCACACCCCCGACCTGGAGGTCGTCCTGCTCGGCGGCCGCCCGATCCGGGAGCCGATGGCCCACTACGGCCCGTTCGTCATGAACAGCCACGCCGAGCTGGCGCAGGCCTTCGACGACTTCCAGTCCGGCCGCCTGGGCACCATCCCGGCCGCGGCCTGACCGCGCCACCCCCTGGGTCTCGCGCTCACGCCCGCTCACGCCTCGCCGCGAGCGCGAGACCCGTCACAGATGCCGGTTAGGGGTTGATTCTTATTACCGACGGGTAGCATCATCGTAGCTACTTGCTGGTACGCATGGGCGAGCAGCCCGCGATAGCAGCAGCACAGCATGACGAGGACCCTGCCTCCCGATACCAAACGGAGCCGTTGCCATGGGGCACTACAAGTCGAATCTCCGGGACATCGAGTTCAACCTCTTCGAGGTGCTCGGGCGCGACAAGCTGTACGGCACCGGCCCGTTCGCGGAGATGGACGTCGAGACCGCCAAGACCATCCTTGAGGAGCTCTGCAAGCTCTCCGAGAACGATCTCGCCGAGTCCTTCGCCGACGCCGACCGCAACCCGCCGGTGTTCGACCCGGAGACCAACACCGCGCCGGTCCCGGCGTCCTTCAAGAAGAGCTACAAGGCCTTCATGGACTCCGAGTACTGGCGCCTGGGCCTGCCCGAGGAGATCGGCGGCACCACCGCCCCGCCGTCCCTGATCTGGGCCTACGCCGAGCTGATCCTGGGCGCCAACCCGGCGATCTGGATGTACTCCTCGGGCCCCGCGTTCGCGCGCATCCTCTTCGAGGAGGGCACCGAGCAGCAGAAGGAGATCGCGAAGATCGCGGTCGAGAAGCAGTGGGGCTCCACGATGGTGCTCACCGAGCCCGACGCGGGCTCGGACGTCGGCGCGGGCCGCGCCAAGGCCGTACAGCAGGACGACGGCTCCTGGCACATCGAGGGCGTGAAGCGCTTCATCACCTCCGGTGAGCACGACATGGAGGAGAACATCCTCCACTACGTCCTCGCCCGCCCCGAGGGCCACGGCCCCGGCACCAAGGGCCTGTCCCTGTTCCTCGTCCCGAAGTTCCACTTCGACTTCGAGACCGGCGAGCTGGGCGAGCGTAACGGCGTCTACGCCACCAACGTCGAGCACAAGATGGGCCTCAAGGCCTCCAACACCTGCGAGATGACGTTCGGCGACAAGCACCCCGCCAAGGGCTGGCTGATCGGCGACAAGCACGACGGCATCCGCCAGATGTTCCGCATCATCGAGTTCGCCCGCATGATGGTCGGCACAAAGGCCATCTCGACCCTGTCGACTGGGTACCTGAACGCCCTGGAGTACGCCAAGGAGCGCGTGCAGGGCCCCGACCTGGCGAACTTCATGGACAAGACCGCGCCCAAGGTCACCATCACACACCACCCGGACGTGCGCCGCTCGCTGATGACGCAGAAGGCGTACGCGGAGGGCATGCGCGCCCTCGTCCTGCACACCGCGTCCGTCCAGGACGAGATCGCCCTGAAGGAGATCGCGGGCGAGGACGCCAAGGCGCTGGAGGCCCTCAACGACCTGCTGCTGCCGATCGTCAAGGGCTACGGCTCCGAGAAGGGCTACGAGCAGCTGGCGCAGTCGCTGCAGACCTTCGGCGGCTCCGGCTTCCTCCAGGAGTACCCGATCGAGCAGTACATCCGGGACGCCAAGATCGACACCCTGTACGAGGGCACCACGGCGATCCAGGGTCAGGACTTCTTCTTCCGGAAGATCGTCCGCAACCAGGGCGCGGCCCTGAACCAGCTCTCCGAGGAGATCAAGAAGTTCCTCGCGGTCAACACCGGCGGCGAGGAGCTGGCCGAGGCGCGCGAGGCGCTCGCCAAGGCGGCCGTCGAGCTGGAGGCGATCGTCGGCGCGATGCTGACCGACCTCGCGGGCACCGAGAAGGACGTCAAGTCCATCTACAAGGTCGGCCTGAACACCACCCGCCTGCTGCTGGCCTCGGGTGACGTGATCGTCGGCTACCTGCTGCTGCGCGGCGCGGCCGTGGCCGCCGAGAAGCTCCCGAACGCCTCGTCGAAGGACAAGGCGTTCTACACCGGCAAGATCGCCGCGGCGAAGTTCTTCGCGGCGAACATCCTGCCGGGCGTGGCCGTCCAGCGCTCCCTCGCCGAGGGCGTCGACCTGGACCTGATGGAGCTCGACGAGGCCGCGTTCTAAGACCGGCCCCGTACCGCACGTCTCCGACGGCCCGCTCCCCACCAGGGGGCGGGCCGTCGCCGTATCCACGCACCCAGCACCCACGCACCCGCAGGTTCCCCAACCGACCCTGGATTCCTCCAGGTTCCGCTCCCCCGCCCCGTCCACCACAGTGAGTACCGCACCGCACGTCCTCACCCGCCGCCCCCGTCCCCACCCAGCGCCGCCCCCGCCGGTCACCGACCGGCGGGGGCGGCGTCGTGCGAACGCGGTCCGATGTGCTCAGCGCCACAGCGGGCCCCGGAGCGCGCCGGAAGATCGCCGCGAAATACACGCGCGCACGTCGTTAAGGTGAACTCATGAGCACAGCAGCCGCCCGCTTCGACCGCGGTCACACCGACGACCTGATCCCCTTCCTGGCCGCGAGCCCCACGCCGTACCACGCCGTGGCGAACGCGGCCGAGCGACTGGAGAAGGCGGGCTTCCAACAGGTCGACGAGACCGCCGCGTGGGACGGCGCGAGCGGCGGCAAGTACGTGCTGCGCGGCGGCGCGATCATCGCCTGGTACGTCCCCGAGGGCGCGGCGGCGCACACCCCCTTCCGCATCGTCGGCGCCCACACCGACTCCCCGAACCTGCGGGTCAAGCCGCTGCCCGACACCGGCGGCGCGGGCTGGCGGCAGGTCGCCGTCGAGATCTACGGCGGGCCGCTGCTCAACTCCTGGCTGGACCGCGACCTGGGCCTGGCCGGACGCCTCACCCTGCGGGACGGCTCGACCCGCCTGGTGAACGTCGACCGCCCGCTGCTCCGGGTCCCCCAGCTCGCCATCCACCTCGACCGCGGCGTGACGTCCGACGGCCTGAAGCTCGACAAGCAGCGCCACCTCCAGCCCGTCTGGGGTCTCGGCGACTCCCGCGAGGGCGATCTGATCCGCTTCCTGGAGCAGGAGTACGACCTGCCCGCGGGCGAGGCAGCGGGCTGGGACCTGATGACCCACTCCATCGAGCCCCCCGCCTACCTGGGCCGCGACCAGGAACTCCTGGCGGGCCCCCGGATGGACAACCTCCTGTCCGTCCACGCGGGCACGGCGGCCCTGGCAGCGGTGGCGACGGGATCGACGGGGTCGGCCCTCCCCTGCATCCCAGTGCTCGCCGCCTTCGACCACGAGGAGAACGGCTCCCAGTCCGACACCGGCGCGGACGGCCCGCTGCTCGGCTCGGTCCTGGAGCGCTCGGTGTTCGCCCGCGGCGGCTCGTACGAGGACAGGGCCCGCGCCTTCGCCGGTACGGTCTGCCTCTCCTCCGACACCGGCCACGCCGTACACCCCAACTACCCGGAGCGCCACGACCCGACGCACCAGCCGCGCGCGGGCGGCGGCCCGATCCTCAAGGTGAACGTCAACAACCGCTACGCGACGGACGGCACGGGCCGCGCGGTCTTCGCCGCGGCCTGCGAGAAGGCCGAAGTCCCCTTCCAGTCCTTCGTGTCCAACAACGCGATGCCCTGCGGCACGACGATCGGCCCGATCACAGCGGCCCGCCACGGCATCCGGACGGTCGACATCGGCGTGGCCATCCTCTCCATGCACAGCGCCCGCGAACTCTGCGGCGCGAAGGACCCGTACCTCTTGGCGAACGCGCTGACGGCGTTCCTGGAGGGCTGACCCGAGCCCCGGCCCGGAGCCGACGGCTCCAGGCCCTCACCCCTCAGCGGTGTCGTCAACCTGGTACGCCCGCAGGTCCCTGGCCGAGCGCACGCGGTCCCGCACGGCTTCCGGCACCTCGACCCCGCGCCACTCCAACGTGCGCTTTCCGTGTGACGTGCTCAACGGGCTAGGCGGCGGCGAGTTCGCACCACACGTGCTTGCCCGTGTCCCCGCTCGACGACAGCGGGTGCCAGCCCCAGCCGTCCGCGCAGGTACGCACCAGGACCAGCCCCCGGCCCTGCTCCGCGTCCGCGTCCGCGCCCGGCGCGAGGGCCAGGGCGAGCGGCGGCGCGGGCGGGGTCGGGTCGGCGTCCCACGCGCAGATCCGCAGGATGCCGCCGGCCCTGTGCACGCTCAGGGCGGCCGGGCCCCTGGTGTGCCGTACGGCGTTGCCGATCAGCTCGGTGGCGAGCAGTTCGGCCAGCTCGGTGAGGTGAGCCAGGCCGTGCGCGGCCAGCACCAGCCGGAGGGTGTGACGGCAGACCGTCACCGCGACCGGGTCGTGCGGGATATGAAGGGTGTACTCCCAGGTTTCGTCGTACTCGTCGTCGGTTTTCGGCATGGCGGAACTCCGAGTGGTGGAAGGGTGGAGGGAGTTCGCGGCGGTCGACGGGCGGTGGCAGTGTCACGGCCGTCACGGCATGACGGGGTGGTGCGCTTCCGGGCTCCCGGTCTCGCAGCGTTTGCGACGCGTCACTGACGGTACGCCTAAAATTTTTGACCCTGCAAGCCGTTCACGTAATCTGACACCCGAACGGGGCATTCCCACACGAGAGTTGGCCCAAGGAGCTACGCATGGCTACCAGGCGAAACCCCACCGCACGCCAGATCCGACTGGGGGCCGAGCTGCGCAAACTGCGCGACGCCGCAGGGCTCAAGGCACGCGAAGCGGCAGCACTGCTCGGGGCGGACTCGGCTCAGATGAGCCAGATCGAGTCGGGCATCGCGGGCGTGAGCGAGGAGCGCGTACGTCGCCTCGCGGCCCATTACGCCTGCACGGACGACGCTCTCATCAATGGCCTGGTCGCCATGGCCACAGACCGTACGCGAGGCTGGTGGGAGGAGTACCGAGGGATTCTGCCCGCCCCCTTCCTAGACCTCTCCGAACTGGACCACCACGCGAGGTTCCGGCACGACGTAGCAGTGATCCACGTGCCAGGACTCCTCCAGACCGAGGCCTACGCTCGTGCCCTTTTCTCGTTCATGGCACCAGAACTGCCCGCAAGCGAAGTAGAACCTCGGGTGAGCCACCGAACACGGCGCCGAGAGGTCATCGAGCAGCCGAATCCCATCGCGTACAAGACCGTGATCCACGAGGCGGCTCTCCGCATCAAGGTGAACGGTCGCTCAGAATCCAAGGCCCAACTCACCCGAATCCTGGAGCTGTCTGAGCTGGACCACGTGACCGTACGGGTCATCCCCTTCAGCCTGGACAACTTCGCGGGTGCCGGAAGCGCGATGGCCTACGTGGGCGGAGCAGTACCCCAGTTGGACACCGTGGTACGCGACGCCCCGCACGGAACGGGCTTCATTGACGCCGAGGCCCAGCTGCGCCACTTTCGAACGCTGTTCCGTAGGGTGGAGGATACGTCGCTCGACCCCGAGGCGTCCCGTGACATCATCCACCGGATGGCAAAGGAACTGTGAGGCACAGTCATGACCACCCCAGCCGCATGGCAGAAGTCGTCCTTCTCCGGAGGCGGTGAAGGCAACGACTGCGTAGAGCTCACCGCCGCTGAAGGCGGCATTCGCCTCCGCGAGAGCGACACCCCCACGGCTGAGCTGGCCGCCTCCCCCACCGGGCTCGCCCACCTCCTCCGCACCCTCAAGTCCGGCGAGATCAACCGCCGCTAGCCCAGCCAGGAGCCGCACCGGTGACGAGCGACCACCGCGTCGGACCGCCCCGCATCGGCGGTGAACGCGACACACTGCGGGCCTTCCTCGACTACCACCGCGCGACGCTCGCCATGAAGTGCGAAGGGCTCACCGACGAGGAGCTGCGACGGCAGTCCATGCCGCCGTCCGCCCTCTCGCTGCTCGGCCTAGTGCGGCACCTGGCGGAGGTAGAACGCGCTTGGTTCCGCCGGGTGTTCGAGGACCATGACGCGCCCATGGTCTGGTCCGACCAGGTCGACTTCCAGGCGGCGTACGACGCGAGCGCGTCCACCAGGGCCGAGGCGTTCGGAGCCTGGCAGCGCGAGGTCGAGCACTCGCGCCGCATCGAGCGGGAGGCCGATTCCCTGGACCGGGCCGGGTACCAGCCGAGATGGGGCGAGAAGGTCTCGCTGCGGATGGTGATGGTGCACGTACTCCTGGAGTACGGCCGCCACAACGGTCACGCGGACTTCCTGCGCGAGGGCGTCGACGGCACCGTAGGCGCCTGACCCGGCACGACCCACCGCCAGGAGGCGCATCCTGCTCAGATCCTCCCTGTACGGGCGTGCCCTCCCCCCTCAGGACGGAGACGATCCGCCGTCGCGGACGAAGCGCGGTCGCCAAGGCCGAGGCGAGCATGGGCGTATGACGACAGCGATCGCACCCCGCCCCGCCCTCACCGTCGCCCCCGCGCCGCGCTGGGCCCGCCACAGGTCGTCTGGGCCCTCGCCTTCGCCCCGCTGCTCGCCGTCCCGGCCCTGATGACCGCGGTCATCTGGTCGTACACGAAACGCCTCGGCGCGCGGTCCTCGGACCCGGTCAGGACCGCGCGCCGGTGACAGCGCCCACGAGCAGTGTGACCAGGCGCTCCGTCTGCTCGCGGGGGGCCGGCGCATCGCCGGACCAGTCGGTCATCAGCAGGTGGTGGACGGTGCCGACGAGGGCCAGGGCGACCGTGGCCGTGTCGGTGCCGTCCGGGAGGCGACCGAGGCGGAGTTCGGCGTCCAGGTAGGCGGTGATCGCGTCCTGGATCGCGGTGAAGCCGGGCGCGCCGCCCTCCATCGCCTCACGGAACCTCGCGGCGGCGGCCGGGCGGGTGACGGCCAGGCCGACGATCCTGGGATCCAGGGCGTCGGGCAGCGCGAGCGCGGCCGCTACGAGGTTGTCCGCCACGGTGGCGCGCCCCGCCCGTCCGGGAAGCTCGGCGACCTGCCCTGCCGCACGGGCGAACCGGTCCAGGACCAGCTCGGCGACGAACGCGTCCAGGCCGTCGAAGTGCGCGTGCAGCATCCCCTTGGCGCAGCCCGCCTCGCCCGTGACGGCCCTGCTGGTCAGGGCGGACGCGCCGTCGCGGGCCAGCACCCGCTCCGCGGCGTCGAACAGCCGCTCGCGAATGTCGGGGACTGCTACTCCACGCGGTGACATGGGTTCTCCGTGAGTTGTCGGCGATTGGCCGTGGTTGGCCGCGAGCGACCGCAGTGTCGCGGTGTCGCGGTGTCGCGGTGTCGCGGTTGCCAGTTTGGGCGATTGCCCATACTGTTTGGGCAGGCGCCCATTCTAGCGCCTCGGCGCGCACCTCTGCCGACGACCACTGGAGGTAGGCCCACTCATGCAGCACACAGCCAACACCGAGCAGGCGCAGGCGTGGAACGGGTACGAGGGAGCCCACTGGGCCCGTAACCAGGACCGCTGGGACGCCGTGAACGAGGGCTTCAACGAGCCGCTGTTCACCGCCGCCGCGATCAAGGACGGCGATCTGGTCCTGGACGTCGGCTGCGGAGCCGGGTACACGACCCGGCTCGCCGCGCGCCGGGCCGGGAGCGGCCGCGCCCAGGGCCTCGACCTGTCGGGGCCGATGCTGGCGCGCGCCCGCGAGAGCGCGGAGCGCGAAGGCGTCGGCAACGTGTCCTTCGAGCAGGGTGACGCCCAGGTACACCCCCTGCCGCGGGACTCGTTCGACGTCGCGATCAGCCGCTTCGGCATGATGTTCTTCGCCGACCCCGTCGCCGCCTTCGCCAACATCCGCCGCGCCCTGCGCCCCGGCGGCCGGGTCGCGTTCATCTGCGCGGCGGAGCCCGAGGGCAACCAGTGGCTCCAGGCGCTCACCGCGCTCCGCGACATCCTGCCCCTGAAGGGCTTCGGCGCGCCCGGCGGGCCGGGGATGTTCTCGCTGGCCGAGCGCGGCAGGGCGCAGACGCTCCTCGCCGACGCCGGGTTCACGCACGTCGACGCGGCGCATGTGGCGGCGTACGGCACCTGGGGGCGGGACGCCGACGACGCGGCGGCGTTCATGCTGAACTCCGGGCCCGGACACCACGCGGCCAGCCAGGTCAGCGAGGAGGCCCGGCGCCGCGCCCGCCAGCGGCTGACGGACACCCTGCGCGCGTACGAGCAGGACGGCACGCTGCGGATGCGCGGCACCGCCTGGCTGCTGACCGCCAGCCGCCCGGAGTAACGAGGTCGGCGGCGGCGGAGCCCTCAGCCCTCGTCCAGCCCCGCCAGCACCAGCGGCAGCCGGTCCGCGCCGCCCTCGATGAGGCGGACCGGAACGCCCCAGTCCTGCTGGTGCACATGGCAGGCCGGGTATTCGACCGACGGGTCGTCGTCGCAGGACGCCGCCATCGCGGAGACGTGCAGGACGCCCTCCGCCACGGCCGGGTTCAGCTCCAGCTCGCGCGCGAGGTCCGTACCCGCGCCGCCGCCCGACGCGAGCAGCTCCTCCGGCGTGGCCGACACCAGCAGCCTGGTGGACGGACCGTACCGGGTGTCCAGCTTCTGCCCGGCCGGAGCCTGGAACACCACGTCGAGCCGCAGCGCGCCCGGCGCGACCTCCGTCGCGGCGCGCTGCGTACGGTGGGCCACCGCCTCGACCCGTACCGCCTCATCCGGCAGCCGCAGCCGGGTCAGCCGGTGCCGGGCGGACTCGACGACCACGATGTCGCCCTCGACGAGGACGGCGGCGGACGGCTCCCGCAGGTCCGTTGCCAGCGTGGTGACCTCGCCGCTCGCCGGGTCGTAGCGGCGCAGCGCGTGGTTGTACGTGTCGCTGACCGCGACCGAGCCGTCGGGCAGGGCGGTCACCCCCAACGGGTGCTGGAGCAGCGCCTGCTGAGCCGCGCCGTCGCGGTGGCCGAAGTCGAAGAGGCCGGTGCCGACGGCGGTGTGCACCCGCCGGTCGCGGTCGATCCAGCGCAGCGCCGAGGTCTCCGAGTCGGCGATCCACAGCCGCTCGCCGTCGGCGCTGGCCGCGAGCCCGGACGGCTGCGCGAACCACGCCTCCCGCGCCGGGCCGTCGACCAGGCCCTCGTTCGTCGTACCCGCCGCGACCTCGACCGTCCCGGCCTCCGGGTCGTACGTCCACAACTGGTGGACCCCGGCCATCGCGATCCACACCAGGCCGTCGAAGTACGCCACGTCCCAGGGCGAGGACAGATCGACCTCCAGGGCCGGTCCGGACGTACGCGAGCCCTGCCACCACTGCCGCCCGGTGCCCGCGACCGTCTCGACCGCGCCGCTGGCCGGGTCAAAGGTCCGCAGCGCGTGGTTCACGGTGTCGGCGACGATCACCCGCCCGTCCGGCAGCGCCGCCAGCCCCTGCGGCTCGCTGAAGGCGTCGGGCCCGAAGCCGCGTTCACCGCTGCCGACCCGGCGCAGCACGGTCTCGCCGTCCGCCGCGAGTTCCACCAGCTGGTGCCGGGTGGAGTCCGAGACCAGGAAGTTCCCGGAGGGCAGCAGCAGCGCCTTGCCGGGAAAGCGCAGATCGGTCGCCTCCGGCTCCGGCGGTACATACGGGCCGTCGCCGCGCCGCAGCGTGCCCTTCGCCGCGTGCTCGGCCTCCAGCTCCGCGACCAGCCGCTCGATGGCGTGCGCGTGCCCCTCGCCCGCGTGCTGGGCGACGACGTACCCCTCCGGGTCGATGACGACCAGCGTGGGCCAGGCCCGTACGGCGTACTGCTTCCAGGTGGCCAGCTCCGGGTCGTCGAGGACGGGGTGGTGGACCTCGTACCGCTCGACGGCGTCGACGACGGCCTGGTGCTCGGCCTCGTGCACGAACTTCGGCGAGTGCACCCCGATGATCACCACCGTGTCGCGGTGCTTCTCCTCCAGCTCGCGCAGCTCATCGAGCACATGCAGACAGTTCACACAGCAAAACGTCCAGAAGTCGAGAATCACGATCCGGCCGCGGAGCTTGGCGAGGCTCAGCTCCTCGCCGCCGGTGTTGAGCCATCCGCCCCGGCCTACCAGCTCAGGGGCCCGGACACGTGCACGCTTAGCCATAGGCCAAGCCAACCACACCGCACGGAGGAGGGCTCATCCCCCATGAGGTACCTCGTACGCGACCGGGTCTTCGGCATCGGAGACGACTACTGGATCGAGGACGAGCAGGGCCGCAAGGCCTTCCTCGTCGACGGGAAGGCGATGCGGCTGCGCGAGACGTTCGAGCTGAAGGACCCGCAGGGACGGGTGCTCATCGACATCCGCAAGAAGCTGCTGGCCCTGCGCGACACGATGGTGATCGAGCGGGGCGACGAGCCGCTGGCCGAGGTGCGGCGCAAGCGGCTCTCGCTGCTGCGCAACCACTACCGGGTCACCCTCGCGGACGGCAGCGAGCTGGACGTCAGCGGCAAGGTGCTCGACCGGGAGTTCGCCATCGAGTACGACGGCGAACTCCTGGCCGAGGTCTCGCGCCGCTGGCTGCGGCTGCGCGAGACGTACGGTGTCAACGTCGTGCGCGAGGACGTCGATCCGGCGCTGCTGATCGCGGTGACGGTGTGCGCGATCCGACTGTCGGAGCGGGAGCGCGAAGAATAGGGCCGGGACAGGGCGGCTGGGCGTCAGCGGCTCGGGGGCGGGTCCAGGCCCAGCACCCGGTCCCGCAGTACGGGGAACCGCTCGCGCGTCGTCGCGACCTTCGCCGGGTCGAGCTCGACCGTCAGCACCTCCTCGCCCGGCCCCGCCTCGGCGAGCACCTCGCCCCACGGGTCCACCACGATGCTGTGCCCCGCCTGTTCGACGCCCCCGTGCGTTCCGGCGGTGCCGCAGGCCAGGACGTACGCCTGGTTCTCGACGGCGCGCGCCCTGGCGAGCAGCGTCCAGTGGCCGCGGCGGCGCTCCGGCCAGCCCGCGGGGATCACCAGCAGCTCGGCGCCCGCGGCGACGAGAGCGCGGAACAGTTCGGGGAAGCGCAGGTCGTAGCAGGTGGCCAGGCCGAACGTGGTGGCCGGGAGTGACACCGTGACGGGTTCCGTGCCCGCGCCCATCATCGCGGCCTCGCCCTCGTCGAAGCCGAAACGGTGGATCTTGCGGTAGGAGGCGGCGAGTTCGCCGTCCGGCGCGAACACCAGCGAGGTGTTGTAGAGAGTGCCGTCCGGCACGTCCCGCTCCACGAACGACCCCGCGTGCAGCCAGACGCCCGCGTCGCGCGCGGCCTTGCTCATCGCCTCGTACGTCGGCCCCCGCAGCGGCTCCGCCTCGGCGGCGAACGACTCGTACGCCCAGGCGCCCGTGGTCCACAGCTCGGGCAGGACGACCAGGTCCGCCCCGGCCTCACGCGCATGTTCGCGGATCAGGGAAGCGACCCGCTCTCGGCGGGAATCAACCGGTTCGTCAGGGCTTACGTCGATCTGGATGAGCGAGGCGCGCACAGTACCACCGTCCTGGCATTCGAGCGGTCATCACGGCCTACGATCGTCACACGAAAGCACTGCCGGTGGACCGCGGGGCAGCGTAACTTAGGCGTCGAGCCTCCCACGCCGCCTGGTCGTCCGGCCGCTGATCCGCCAGCGGCCGCCAGTGCCTACGAACCGCCCGCGTCAACGAACCGCCCGAGGGGTCCCGTCCTGTGAGTCTCCATCCCAGCCTGCAAACGTACGCCGATGCCTGGAACCACTCCGTAGAGGCGATATCCGAGCTGGTGCAGCCCCTCGCCGAGAGCGAGTGGAACTGGGCGACCCCGTGCCCTGGCTGGTCGGTGCGCGACATCGTCTCCCATGTCATCGGCCTCGACTGCGAGATGCTCGGCGACCCGCGGCCGATCCACACCCTGCCGCGCGACCTCTACCACGTGACCAACGAGCTCCAGCGGTACATGGAGGTCCAGGTCGACGTACGGCGGCACCACACCGCTCCGGAGATGACCGCGGAGCTGGAGTACACCGTCATCCGGCGCGCGCGGCAGCTGCGGAACGAGTCCCGCGACCCGTCGACCCTGGTGCGCGGCCCGCTGGGCAACGAGGAGACGCTCGAAGAGGCCACCCGGAAGCGGGCGTTCGACGTGTGGGTCCACGAGCAGGACCTGCGTACGGCGCTGAGCAAGCCGGGGAACCTGGACTCGCCCGGCGCGCTGGTCACCCGAGACCTGTTGATCCAGGCACTGCCGATCGTGGTCGCCAAGCGGGCGGCCGCGCCCGCGGGTTCGGCCGTGGTCTTCGACGTGAGCGGCCCGGTGGAGTTCCTGCGCACGGTACGGGTCGACGCCGACGGGCGCGGCACGGTGGACGGCTCGCCCTCGCTCGGCCCTGCGGTGACGCTGAGCCTGGACTGGGAGACGTACTACCGGCTGGCCTGCGGCCGGGTGAAGCCCTCGGCGGTCGCCGAACGCGTCAAGGCCGAGGGCGACTCGGCCCTGGCGGAGACCATCGTGCGGAGCTTCGCGGTGTCGGTCTGAGCGGTGTCGCTCTGAGTGGTGTCGCTGTGAGCGGTGTCGCTGTGACCTGACCGCTGGTCCTGGGGTCTGTCCAGGGCCTAGACCGGCACATGCGCCGTCTCGACGCGGCTGGCCACCAGGCGTTCCCGCTCCCGAAGCGCGGCCCGGCGGCGAAGCCGCAGGATCTGGGTGATGCCGAGCGCCTGGAGGACGAACACCGAGGAGAAGGCCACGCGGTAGTCGTCGCCGGTCGCGTCCAGGAGCAGCCCGACGGCGAGGAGGGTCGTCATCGAGGCGGTGAAGCCGCCCATGTTGACGATCCCCGACGCCGTGCCCTGCCGCTCGGGCGGATTGGCGGGGCGCGCGAAGTCGAAGCCGATCATCGAGGCCGGGCCGCAGGTGCCGAGCGTCACGCACAGCGTGACGAGCAGCCACATCGGGGCGGTGTCCGCCGGATAGCCGAGCGTCACCGCCCACACCAGCGCGGTCACGCCGACCGTGCCGACCGCGAGCGGGGTGCGCGCCGCGTGGTGCCGGGCGATGACCTGCCCGTACACCAAGCCGATGGCCATGCCGGACAGCACCGTGAGCGTGAGCAGTTCACCGGCGGCGGTACGGGACAGACCCTGCGCCTCGACCAAGTACGGCATCCCCCACAGCAGCGTGAACACCATCATCGGGAACTGCGTGGTGAAGTGCGTCCAGAGGCCCATCCGGGTGCCGGGTTCCCGCCAGGCGTCGGCGATCTGACGGCGTACGAATCCCGCCCCGCGCTCCCGTGCCGACGGCGCGGGCGGCGGTGCGTGCCGTCCGCCCGGATGGTCCCTGAGGAACAGCAGCGTCAGGACGAGGACGAACAGGCCCGCCGCCGAGCTGCCGACGAACGCCGCGGTCCAGCCGACCTCGTGCAGCAGCCGGGACAGCACCAGGGTCGAGACGAGGTTGCCGCCCATCCCGATCAGCCCGGCCAGCTGGGCGACCAGCGGGCCGCGCCGGGCCGGGAACCAGCGGTTGCCGAGCCGCAGCACGCTGATGAACGTCATCGCGTCGCCGCAGCCGAGCAGCGCCCGCGCCGCCAGCGCCATCTCGTACGAGGGCGACAGCGCGAAGCCCAGCTGCCCGGTCGTGAACAGGACGATGCCGAGGGTCAGCACCCGCTTGGTGCCGAGCCGGTCGACCAGCAGCCCGACGGGTATCTGCATGCCCGCGTAGACCAGCAGTTGGAGTATGGAGAAGGTGGACAGGGCCGAGGCGTTGACCTGGAAGCGGTCGGCGGCGTCCAGTCCGGCGACGCCGAGCGAGGTACGGAAGGTCACGGCCACGAAGTAGACCGAGACGCCGATCGCCCAGACGGCCACCGCCCGCCGCCCGCCAGGCGGGTCATACGCCGCCGCGCCGTCGCCCGCCGCGCCGTCGCCCGTCGCGCCGTCGGACCCCGAATCGTCAGCCGCTGACGCGCTCACCCGGCCTCACCCCGGACCAGCACCTTGACCCAGCCCAGGTGATCGCGGACACGGGCGGCCGCGAGCTCCGCGTCGCCCGCCTTGAGCGCTTCGAGGATCTCGGCGTGCTCGACGATGTTCTTGGCGACCCGGTCGGGGTGGGCGTGCATCATCGCGACGCCCATCCGCAACTGCCGGTCGCGCATCTGGTCATAGAGCCGGGAGAGGATCTCGTTCCCGCCGTTGCGGACGATCTCCGCGTGGAAACAGCGGTCGGTGACGGCGACCGCCGCCAGGTCGCCGGTCGCGGCCTGCCGCCGCTGCTCCGCCACGAGCTCCTCAAGGCGGGCGAGTAGCGCGGCCGGAGCCGGAACCGCCTTCCGCGCCGCGAACTCCTCGACCAGCAGCCGGGTTTCCACCACGTCGGCGATCTCCTGCGCGGAGACGGCGAGCACCAGCGCGCCCTTCTTCGGGTAGAGCTTCAGCAGCCCTTCGACCTCCAGCTTGAGCAGCGCCTCACGCACGGGCGTACGGGACACCCCCACCGCGTCGGCCAGTTCGCCCTCGGTGAGCAGCGTGCCGCCCTCGTAGCGGCGGTCCAGCACACCCTGCTTGACGTGCTGGTAGACGCGTTCGGCGGCGGGCGGCTGCTTCACGGAAGCGGAAGCGGAGGCGGAGGCGGAAACGGAGGCAGAGGCAGGCGCGGACATGGGGGCTACTGGCATGCGCACAGCATAGATACAACATGGGTACGAGAGGCTCCCCCGTCCGGGATGCGGACGAGTACGACCCCTTGCCGTCAGACCCCGGCACCCGATTGGCTGTACACCGCCAACTCCAGACGGCTCAGCCCGCTCAGCCCGCTCAGACCGCTCACCGTGCCGGAGGCCGCCCGTGTCCCAAGCCCGCCGCGCGTACCACTCCGCCCTCGGCGCGCTCATCTGCTGCGCCCTGCTGACCGGACTGACCGGACTGACCGTACTCACCGCCCCGGCCGGTGCGGCCAGCGCGGCCAGCGCGGCGCGGCCAGGGCAGCACCAGGCCCCGCCCCGACTGACCCCGCCCCGACTGACCGACGACCACGGCCGCGTACTCACCCTCCGCGGCTGGAACGTGGAGGACAAGGCCAACCGAGGCGACCAAGCCCTGTCCGCGATCACCGAACGGCACTTCCGCGACCTGCGCGCGCAGGGCTTCAACTTCGCCCGTCTGCTGGTCTTCTGGGACGACCTGGAGCCCCGGCGCGGCCAGTACAGCGAGCGCTACCTGCGCAAGATCGAACGGATCCTGGACTGGGCCCAGCGCTACGACATCCATGTACTGATCGACGCCCACCAGGACGTCTTCGGCCCCGCCTTCAACCACCGCGGCATCCCCGCGTGGGCCACCCGCACCGACGGCCTGCCCTTCACGCCACGCCCCGACGACTGGTTCTCCGAGTACTTCGAGCCCGCCGTGCAGCGCGCCTTCACCCACCTCTACGAAGACCCGGACCTCCAGCGCGCCCAGGCGGGGATGTGGCGGGTCCTGGCCGCCCGCGTCGGCGGCCACCCGGCGGTGCTCGGCTACGACCTGATCAACGAGCCCATGGGCGAACTACGCCCCGGCGAGGACCTGCCCACCGCGGCCCGCCGCATCGAACGCGACCACCTCACGCCCATGTACCAGCGCCTGGCGAAGGCCGTCCGCGCGGTCGACCGGGACAACTGGCTGTTCATCGAGCCGACGCCGATCGTGGGCGAGGCGGTCCCGACGGGCCTCGGCCGCGTCAAGGACCCGAAACTGGTCTACTCGCCGCACTTCTACAACACGGCGATGGAGGCGGGCCAGGACTACGACCCGTCCGCGGGCTGGATCGAGGCGTACGAGGCGGCGGTCGTCCGCTACCCGACCCGCCACCGCGTCCCGGTGGTGGTGGGCGAATGGGGCCCCCTGAACAACACGCTCCCGAACATGGGCCGCTTCTACCGCGACGCCCTCTCCTCCCTCAACCGCTACAGCTCAGGCTGGGCGGGCTACGTCTGGTGCTACGGCGGCGGCTACTGCGCGGTGGACGCCGAGGGCCGCTTCCGTACGAACAAGGAGCAGACGGCCGCCCCGTACGCCCCGGCGGTAGCGGGCCGCGTCCGCACCGACCACTGGCAACCGGCCACGGCGACCTACCGCTTGACCTACCAGGCCCGCCCAGCGCGCGCTGCCCGAGCCGGAACCGAACTCTCCCTCCCCCCGTCCCCCACCGGCTGGCGCATCAAGGTCACCGGCCGAGCCCGCCCGGACACCACGTCAGTGCCACCGGGCGAGCACGCGACGGTACGCGTCCACGCCCGCCCCGGCGCCCACGTACGCGTCACCGCCACCCCACGCTGAAGATCGTCCACCCTCTCATCGGGCGGCGGCCCGGCAGTCGCCTCATACGCCGACGGCCTCCTCCATCTCCTCTTCCAGCTCCGCGTCGGCCTCCCGTACGGGCTCGGGAGCCGGGCGGCGGCGCCGTTCCGCCAGAGCCGCGACGGCGGTGAGGGCCAGGCCCGCCGCCAGCCACGCCGCCAGCGTGAGCACGCTGCGGCCGAGGTCGTGGCCGTCGAAGTACAGGTGTGACCGCACGCCCTCGACGAAGCCCGCGCCGTTCCAGAAGGCGTGCAGCGAGCCGTAGAAGCCGTTCTGGAGCTCGGGCCGGAACAACCCGCCGGAGCTGGTGAAGTTCAGCATCACGAACAGCACCATCATCGCCAGCGTCGTCCACCGCTTCAGGAACGTGTGCAGGCCGAGGCCGATGAGCAGGATGCCCGCCGAGTACAGCCAGGCCATGCCCCACACGCCCCACAGGCCGTGGTGCGCGAGGTGGAAGACGGGCCCGGCGAGCGCCGCGCCGATCAGGCTCACGGCGAAGGACACGCCCACGGCGAGCCCCGCGCGCGCCCGCATCCGCAGCGCCCCACCCGCGGCCCCGAGCACGGCGACGGAGGCGTACGAGCCGATGCTCACGGCGACGAGCAGGAAGAACAGGCCCTGGCCGGTCGGGTCGTCCCGCACCGGCGCGGCCACGTCGGTGACCTTCAGGGGCGCGCCCTGCGCGGCGGCCAGAGGCGTGAAGACCTTCTGCGCCGCGAGCGCGCTCATGTCGGAGCCCGCGGAGGCCACCAGCAGCTCGGGCGTCTTGGCGTCCGGTATGTAGGCGCCCGCGATGTCGAGGGACTTCAGGTCGCTGACGGCCTCGGCGCGGGAGGGGAGCGTACGGACGTCCAGGGCGTCGCCCGCCGCGCCCCGTACGGACTGGGCGAAGTCCTGCGCCCGCGCGTCCGCGCCGACGACGGCGACCGGCAGGTCGCGCGGCTCGGGCGTGACGAAGGCGCTCATGTACGCGAGGCCCATGCCCAGGCACATCAGCAGGGGGGTGACCAGGTGGACGAGGACATGACCCAGGGGGCCACGGGGGGTGGACGTCATACAGACCCTCCAGATAGTTGGCAAATACAACCCATCGCTTATGTTGTACTATACAACCACTGAGGGAGAGGCGAGAACCGAGCGAGAGAGGCGGAGCCGTGGCCGAGCAAGCACCCGACCGGAGCGCGGCCGACGAGGCCGTCGGGGCCGACGCCGTCGAGGCCGTCGAGGCCGTCGGCCGCGACGAGTACATCGAGATCATCCAGCGCGAGATGACCGCGTTCGCCCGGCGCGCCCGCGCCACCGCCGCGCGCATGCACCCCGAGCTCTCCCTCGTGTCCTTCACCCTGCTGAGCCACCTGGAGCACCAGCAGGGCTGCCGGGCCACGGACCTCGCCGCGTACTACACGCTGGACAAGTCGACGATCAGCAGGCAGGTCGCGGCCCTGGAGAAGGCGGACCTCGTGGAACGCCGCCTGGACCCGGACGACCACCGGGTCCAGGTACTCCACCTCACCGAGCGGGGCGCGGGGGTCCTCGCCCAGGTCACGGACAGCCGCAGAGCGGCGTTCCGGGAACGCCTCGCCGAGTGGGGCGCGCCGGACCTGGAGCGGTTCGCGGAGTACCTGCTGCGGTACAACGCCGGGGCGGAAGAGGAAGACGAGACGCCTGTACGCGCGAGCGGCGCGGTCGATTCCTGACTACGGGCGCGTCGTTCTGGCTGATGATCCCGGCCTGCCGCTTGATGGCGGTGTCGCCGAAGTCCTGGGCGGTCAGGCCCTCCCCCTCCAGCACCTTGGCAGATCGACACCACCCGGCCGGGATGCCCCCGTACCCCTGACGGCCCAGCGCGAACGCGCCAGGTGGACGCAACATCCACGGGCCCCTTCCCGGCACGGCGTTGGCGAGCCCGGCGCCACACCAGCACCAAAGCCACCGCCCCCAGCGGGCCTCCCGGAACAGCGCTAGTCAGGCCCGCCGACGATACGAGCGCGCACAAGGAGCGTGCCCACATCCGCAGGGTCCGGAGCCTCCAGGACCTGGGCGTCGATGTCGGTGAAGCCGTTGCGCTTGAGGGTGTCGTCCCACGTCTCCGGGGCGTAGTTCCAGCGCAGGACGGTGAGCTTGCGCCCCGCGAGCCCGTTGCCGTACATCGCTTGAGGTCCGTAATAGCCTTCGATGGGCTCGGCCTGGCTGAACGCGAAGACTCCGCCGGGGTTGAGCCTCCTGGCGACGAGCGGGACGAGGTCGTCCGGGTCGGTGAACCAGACGGCGCCCCAGATCGAGAAGACCGCGTCGTATGTCGCCTCAGTGCTGGCGAGGAATTCCGTCGCCTCGGCCTGGACGAACCTCAGATGCTCGACACGGCCCCACCACTTACGCGCCCGTTCCACCTGGGCAGGAGAAAAGTCCAACGCGGTCACGTCAACGCCCCTGCGAGCGAGAAAGGCGGCTTCCCTGCCCTCCGCCGAGCCGAGCTCCAGCACGGTACGCGGCTCGCCCAGGAAATCGGCGGCGGGACCGTGGCCGGGGTGCTGCGTCCACTCGAAGGTATCGGCCTCCGGGGCAGAGGGTTCGCCGTCTCCCTTGTGGGGCTTGTAGGCGTCCCAGTATTCGGGGAGATTCCGTGACGAGTGAGACATGCGACTCCTCCGGAAGGCACAGGTTCGGGGCGTCCGTCAGGCTGGACACCGTACCCACCGGTCTCACGTGATCACTGCTGGAAGGCGCGTTTTCATCCGCAAGGGCTTCCGAGTGACAGACGGCGGCTCGGGAGCGCAGTGCGGCGCTCCCGAGCCTGTTCAGGTCCGCGTCAGTGGCAATTCTCGCCAGGTCGGCAAGGCCCGCACTTCGAGTAGTCGCGTTCCCACAGCTTCCAGTCGACTTCAAAGCCGTTGGCAGCGAGTATCCGCGCGGTGCGCTCCACCGACCCGTCGTGCTTGAACTCGATCTCAGGGATGTGCTCCAGGAACCGGCCGTCGAAGTGTCGGTGACAGAACTCCCGGTAGTTCCTGGTGTCGAGGATGAACGTGTGAACGGCCATGTCGACGAGTCGACCGCAACACATCTCCAGGCCCTGACCCCACTTTTCCATCGCGGTGATCAGGTAGGCAACGGCCTGACCGAACAGCCGGTTCGCCATCACCTCATCGAACGGGTGATCCCGTACGAGGAGTGCGATCTCGCGGTCCCACACCTGAGGGGATACGAAGTCCCGAGGGTCTCGGACACGGGTCTCCATCGCTGTCGTCATGCTGACCTCCATGGTCTCGTTCGGGCCGGCCACCAAACTCGGCCCGTGTTTCAAAGACACCACGGCCAGCGCGCCATAAGTGATCAACTCCCGCACTCCGCAAGAGATTTGCAGAGCATGAAAAGCGTGTCGCCGCATCGTCGGGCCAGAGATACCGTGAGGTGAGCCCGGCCCCGGCCAGTGGGAGGGACGATGCGCGGCATAGATCCGCTGTGGGATACCGCCAAGGTTCGTGCACTCGTCGCTCGTCGCGATGCCGGAGGGCTTATCCGTGTGGGGCGTGGCAACCGAGGGTGGCGGCAAGCCGACCTTGGCCGCCGCGTCGGGTGCTCGATCGCCACGGTTTCACGTATGGAGCAACGTGGCAGAACGGCTGACCTACGCCTCTTGCACAGAGCCGCCCAGGCGGTCGGAGTTCCTTCAGATCTCCTGGCGGCGGCACTCGGGCTCGTACCCCTCCAACCCACTAAGGTTGCGGCGGATGGTCCACGTTGCGTCGAGGAGGACCCAATGCGCCGCCGGACCCTGCTCGCGGCCGCTGGACTGGCGGCACCCGCGCATCTGCTGCTCGCCGATGTGGATGAGGCCCTCGCGAACGTGCCCGCCCCGACCTGTTCGGCTGTCCCTCTTGACACCCGGCTAGCACGGGCGCGGGCTCTCTTCGACGCCGGGAAGCACGCAGCCCTGCTGGAGGCGCTCCCCGGACTGCTCGGCGACGCACACGACGCGGCCCAAGCTCGCTCCGACCTCGCCCATGCACGCCTCTCCGCCTGCTACAGCCTGGCCGCACAGGTACTTGTCAAGATCGGCCGCTACGATCGCGCGCGGCTCACCGCCGACCGCGCGACCATCTACGCCGACCTGTCCGGCTCGCCGCTCGTATCTGCCGCGGCCGCTCGGGAGCTGAGCATCGTGCTACGCCACCAAGACCAGTCCGAGGCCGCGCAACGGCTCATCATGAACGCCTCGAACAAGGTGGAGGCGACCGGACTGGCCACCGATGCCCAGGCATCGGCGTACGCTCAGATGTTGTGCACGACTTCGTACACAGCGGCGCGGGCCGGGGACCGTGATCAGGCGGTGGCCATGATTCGGGAAGCGTCGCGGGCAGCACGACGGCTTCCGGAAACGGCTCCGAGTGGTCGACTGTTCCCTATCACTCCGGCCGCTGTCAGCCTCTACGAGGTAGGTATTCACTGGGCACTTGGCGACGCCGGCACCGCCTTGCAAGCGGGCCGGGGGCTTCACGAGTCCCTGTTCACCACGGCCGAACGCAAGGGCCGGATGCACACCGACCTGGGTCGCGCGTGGTGGCAGTGGGGGAAGCCCGAACAAACGACCGCTGAGCTGCTCGCCGCGCTCCGCGTCTCGCCGGGCGAGGTCCGCGACCGCCCAGCGATTCGGGAGATCGCCCACGAGCTGAGCACACGGCACCCTCGCGTGACGGGTGTACGTGAGCTGGCCGTGGCTGTCGGCGTACGGAACTGACAAGCTCGGCGAGATCGCTCCGTCACCGGCGACGACTGAGCGCGGGCAGGTCCTCGGTGAAGGCGGACCAGGCGGTGGGAGCGAGGCGGAGTACCGGACCGTTCAGGATCTTGGAGTCCCTGACAGCCACAGTGCCAGACACATTGCGAGCGACTTCGACGCACTCGCCGTTACCTGTGCTGTAACTGGACTTCACGAACTCGTACTTGGACACCGTGCTAGATCCCCTCGATGATGCGCTCAACGAGCGAACGGGATCCCGCCTGAGCCAGGGAACTCCGGGCGACTCTGTCGAAGATGACGCCGTGGCGTGCCGAGTCCTGTTCACTCTCCAACCACAGGCTAGACGAGGGGGTGTCCAGGTGCACCACGTCGACCGCGCCGGGTTCCGCGAACGAGACGATATTGAACGCACCCGCCATCCCGGCGTGTGCGCCAGCGAGGTAGGGCAGCACCTGTACTTTCACGTTGGACAGCCTCATCAGCTCAAGCAGGTGCTTCAGTTGGTCACGCATGACTTCCCTGCCGCCGACTTCTTGACGCAAGGCAGCTTCGCTGACCACTGCCCACACCTGGATCGGTGCCTCGCCCGATAGCCTGGCCTGGCGCGTCAGCCGCGCTTCTACGAACCGTTCGATCTCGTCAGGGTCGTCCCATGCACCACACCCCACGGCCAGTGCACGCGCGTAGTCGGGCGTCTGAAACAGGCCTGGCAGTACGCTGACTTGGTAGGTCCGCACATAGGTGGCCAGGTCCTCCAAGGCCACGTACTCCGTCAGGGCGCGCAGTTCGGGGTACTGATTCCACCACCCCTTCTTCTTGCGTCGGCCACGGTCGGCTTTCGCCAAGCCCAACAGCCGGTCGATGACCTTGGGTTCATCCACTCCGTAGAGCTGGCAGAGCGCCCGGATGTCCGGGTCACGCATAGGCACCCAACCGCGCTCCATCTTCGCGACCTTCGCCACGGACGCGGCCAGCGCCTCTGCCGCCTGCGGCTGCTTCATGCCGCAGGCTTCGCGCATACGCAGCAGCTCTCCGCCCAGTCGCCGTGCCAGGACTGTCGATACCGATGTACCTCGGTCTGCCCGGTCTGAGACCACAGCGCCCCACCTTCCTCTACGTGCTGGATCAGTGTGCAGGCGTCTCGCCAGGACACACAAGCAAGTTCGAGTAGATATTTCTTGCAGCTAACTTGAATGCGATGGAGCATGAAAGCTACCGTAAGTACTCAACCGCTCGCACAGCGACACCAGTTGGCGGAAGTGCACCGCGCTGCCCTGCGCACGCGGCACCGCCACCGGCGACCCGGTGCCGTATGAGGTGAGCCGATCGCACGAGGAGGTGCGTGGTTCATGACCGCAGCGCAAGAAGGGGCCCAGCCCGACCCCGGTGGTCCCGTGCTCCGCGAGGACTGTCTCGACTACACGCCGCGCACCGGCAGCGTGCCGCTCGTACGGCGACGAATCGCGCGGCTGGTGGCCGAGTGGGGATATCCCGAAGTCGCGGGGGACGCCGCGTTGTTGGCCAGTGAGCTGGCGACCAACGCGTTGCTGCACGGGTGCCTGCGGGACCGGCTGTTCCGGGTGCGCGTCGCGGTCGCGGGCTCGGTGCTGCGGATCGAGGTGAGCGATCCGCGCGGGGAGCGGCGGCCGCAGGCTCGTACCCCGGACGGCGACGACACGTACGGACGCGGGCTGTGGGTGGTCGCGCTGGTCGCCAGTCGGTGGGGGTGCGTGCCGAGGGTCGTCGGGAAGACCGTGTTCGCCGAGCTGGAGCTCGGCCGCGCGGGCCGGAGCCCCGCCGTGCGTGCGTGAGCGCGCTGCGGCGGGGCTCCGGGCCGTCCGGGTGGCCGCGTTACGGCGTCGATCGTGGGGGGATCTGACGAAACCCGCAGCCGCTCGGCCGCGTCGAACCCACGGCACAGTGTGTGAAGCCGTCGTCGCTCCCGGAGGCCAGCATGTCAGTCAGGGCGTCGAACGCCGTCAGCCTGCTTACCGTGGCGGTCCTGTCCGCCTCGGGCATGGCCGCCGCCGTCGGCTGCGGCAGCGAACAAGCGGCGGGCGACGGCGGAACGGCGTCGAGCGACCGTGCCCAGCAGGTGGCGGCGGCTTGGGACGGATCCCCTGCCGCCAAGGCGTGGCGCTCCGGCTACCACCCCATGGCCGACGTGGTCCAGCTTCCGGAGGGCGGCCTGCGGAATGAGGCGTACACATGCGCGTACCAGACCCAGAATCTCGTCTGGCGGGGTGAGTTCCCCGCCTCCACGCCAAACGAGGGTCGGGTCGTGTGGAAGAACGGCGCTTCGCTCACGCGTCCGCTGATGGGAGCACGACAGGCGTACGATTCCGTCGCTCTCAGCCCCGGCGATGGAGAGCATCTGACGGTGACCGGTGTGCGGCTGGGGGAGATGACGCTGATCACGAGTCGGGGGTCGGCGTCGGTCCCCGCCTGGCTGTTCACGCTGGAGGGCTATGCCTCCCCTCTCAGGCGGGCGGCGGTCCTCCCGTCGAAGCTTCCGCAGTCACCGATCAAGCCCGCTGAGGCAGCCGCACAGCTGAACCCCGTCGACCGACTGGCCGAGCTGACCGGGGGCGGACGGACCGTCACGGTGTGGGCACGTCAGGGTTCCTGTGACGACGGCCCGGTGGTGGACGCGTTGGAGAACAGCGGCAGCGTGGTGCTCTCCGCTTCCGTCGAAGGGGCCAGGGGCGGCCCCTGCCCCGACAGGCTGAATCTGAAGAAGGTGACAGTACGGCTGGATCGGCCGGTCGGCGATCGCGTCCTGCTCGATGCTCACACCGGCCGTCCGCTGGCGGCGGGGCAGCCGCATATGCCCTCGCCGAGTTGGAGCTGAGGCCGGACCGTTGAGTACCTCCTGCTGGAGCTCGGCCGCGCGGGCCGGAGCCCCGCCGCGCACGCGTGAGCGCGCTGCGGCGGGGCTCCTGGCGGTGAGTTACGCCCAGGTCATCAGGCGCTTGGGGTGTTCCAGGATCGCCGCCACGTCCGCGAGGACCTTGGAGCCCAACTCGCCGTCGACCAGGCGGTGGTCGAAGGACAGGGCCAGGGTCGTCACCTGACGGGGCTTGACCTTGCCCTTGTGGACCCACGGCTGGAGCTTGATCGCGCCGACCGCCAGGATCGCCGACTCGCCGGGGTTGAGGATCGGCGTGCCGGTGTCGACGCCGAAGACGCCGACGTTGGTGATGGTGACGGTGCCGTTCTGCATCGCGGCCGGGGTGGTCTTGCCCTCGCGGGCTGTGGAGACCAGTTCGCCCAGGGCCGCTGCCAGTTGGGGCAGGGTCTTGGCGTGCGCGTCCTTGATGTTCGGGACGATCAGGCCACGGGGCGTGGCCGCCGCGATGCCCAGGTTGACGTAGTGCTTCTGGACGATCTCCTGGTTGGCCTCGTCCCAGGCCGCGTTCACGTCCGGGTTCCGCTTGATCGCGACCAGCAGGGCCTTGGCGATGAGGAGCAGCGGGTTGACCCGTACTCCCGCCATGTCCTTATCCTGCTTGAGCTGCTCGACCAGCTTCATGGTGCGGGTGACGTCGACCGTCACGAACTCCGTGACGTGCGGGGCCGTGAACGCCGAGCCGACCATCGCCGCCGCCGTGGCCTTGCGTACACCCTTGATGGGGATACGGGTCTCGCGGCCCTCCGCCGCCGCCTCGGCTCCCGCGGCCACGGCCGCGGGCTGCGGCTCCGCCTGCGGGGCGGGCGCGGACACGGGCTCGGCGGGCGCGGTCACCGGCGCGGCCGGGGCCGGTACGGCGGCCGCGGCCGCCGCGTGGACGTCCTCGCGGGTGATCGTGCCCTCGCGGCCCGTCGGGACGACCAGGGCCAGGTCGACGCCGAGATCCTTGGCCAGCTTGCGGACGGGGGGCTTGGCCAGCGGCCGTACGCCCTGAGCCGCGGCCGAACCGGCGGCGGGGCCGGAAGGGGCGACCGGCGCGCTGCCGTTCAGCTCGCCCTGGACCGCCGCGGCGGCCTGCGCCTGCGCCGCCTCCGGCTTCCGCGCGCGGCGCTTGGTCGAGCTCTGGGCCACGCCGTAGCCGACCAGGACCGGCTGGCGGCCCTCCGGCTCGGCCTCAGCCTCGGCCTCGGGCTCCGCCGTCGGAGCCGCCGGCGCCGGAGCCGCCGGAGCCTCAGCCGGAGCGGCCGCGGCGACCGGCTCAGCGGCAGGCGCGGCAGGCGCGGCAGCCGCGTCGCCCGCCCCCGGCGCCACGTTCACCGAGATGATGACCTCGCCCACGTCCACCGTCGTCCCCTCGGGGAAACGCAGCTCATGGACGACGCCGTCGAACGGGATCGGCAGCTCGACCGCCGCCTTCGCCGTCTCGACCTCGCACACCGCCTGGCCGTCGGTCACCGTGTCACCGGGCTGGACGTACCACTTGAGGATCTCGGCCTCGGTCAGGCCCTCGCCCACGTCGGGCATCTTGAATTCGCGGATCGTCACGATGCTCTCCTCAGTACGCCAGCGCGCGGTCGACGGCGTCGAGCACCCGGTCAAGTCCCGGCAGGTACTCCTCCTCCAGACGCGCGGGCGGATACGGCGCGTGGTACCCGCCGACCCGCAGCACCGGCGCCTCCAGGTGGTAGAAGCACCGCTCCGTGATGCGAGCGGCGATCTCCGCGCCGGACCCGTAGAAGACCGGCGCCTCATGCACCACCACCAGACGGCCGGTCTTCTCGACCGACGCCTGGATCGCGTCGAAGTCGATCGGCGACATCGAGCGGATGTCCACGACCTCCACCGACTTGCCCTCCTCGGCCGCCGCGGCCGCCGCCTCCAGGCAGACCTTCACCATCGGGCCGTACGCCGCCAGCGTCAGGTCCGAGCCGTCCCGCACGGTCCGCGCGGTGTGCAGCGGGCCGGGGATGGCCTGCGTGTCGACCTCGGCCTTGTCCCAGTAGCGCCGCTTCGGCTCGAAGAAGATCACCGGGTCGTCGCTCTGGATCGCCTGCTGCATCATCCAGTACGCGTCCGACGCGTTCGACGGCGAGACGCACTTCAGGCCCGCCACATGCGCGAACAGCGCCTCCGGCGACTCCGAGTGGTGCTCGACCGCGCCGATGCCGCCGCCGTACGGAATCCGGATGACGACCGGCAGCTTCACCTTGCCGAGCGCACGCGCGTGCATCTTCGCGAGCTGCGTGACGATCTGGTCGTACGCGGGGAACACGAAACCGTCGAACTGGATCTCGACCACCGGGCGGTAGCCGCGCAGCGCGAGCCCGATCGCCGTGCCGACGATGCCGGACTCGGCCAGCGGGGTGTCGATGACCCGCTCCTCGCCGAAGTCCTTCTGCAGACCGTCCGTGACCCGGAAGACACCGCCGAGCTTGCCGACGTCCTCGCCCATGATCAGGACCTTGGGGTCGGTGTCGAGGGCCTTGCGGAGGGACTCGTTCAGCGCCTTCGCGAGCGCCATCTTCTCAGCTGCCATGGTTACTCAGCCTCCTCGGCGCCGGAGTCCGCGAAGGACGCCTGGTAAGCGGCGAACTGCGCGCGCTCCTCGTCGACCAGCGCGCTCCCGTCGGCGTAGACATTCTCGAAGATCGCCATCAGGTCAGGGTCGGGCATCGCTCGAACGGCCTCCCGCACCCGCTTGCCGAGCGCCTCGCTCTCGGCGTCCAGATCCGTGAAGAAGGCCTCGTCCGCGGCCCCTTCGGACTCCAGGTAGGCCCTCAGCCGCAGAATCGGGTCCTTGGCCTCCCAGGCCTCCCGCTCCTCGTCCGCGCGGTACTTGGTCGGGTCGTCGGACGTGGTGTGCGCGCCCATCCGGTACGTGAACGCCTCGACCAGGGTCGGGCCCTCGCCCCGACGGGCCCGCTCCAGCGCGGACTTGGTGACGGCCAGACAGGCCAGTACGTCGTTGCCGTCGACCCGGACGCCCGGAAAGCCGAAGCCCTGCGCACGCTGGTAGAGCGGCACCCGCGTCTGGCGCTCGGTGGGCTCGGAGATCGCCCACTGGTTGTTCTGGCAGAAGAACACCACCGGGGCGTTGTAGACCGCGGAGAACGTGAAGGACTCGGCGACGTCACCCTGGCTTGACGCACCATCACCGAAATAGGCGATGACCGCGGAGTCCGCGCCGTCCTTGGCGACGCCCATCGCGTAGCCGGTGGCGTGCAGCGTCTGCGAACCGATGACGATGGTGTACAGGTGGAAGTTGTTGCTGTTGGGGTCCCAGCCGCCGTGGTTGACGCCGCGGAACATGCCGAGCAGATTCGCCGGGTCGACCCCGCGGCACCAGGCCACGCCGTGCTCGCGGTAGGTCGGGAAGACATAGTCGTCCTCGCGGGTGGCCCGCCCGGAGCCGATCTGCGCGGCCTCCTGGCCGAGCAGCGAGGCCCACAGGCCCAGTTCGCCCTGCCGCTGGAGCGAGGTCGCCTCGGCGTCGAAGCGGCGGGTCAGGACCATGTCCCGGTACAGGCCGCGCAGCTCTTCCGGGGTCAGGTCGATGGAGTACTCGGGGTGCTCGACGCGCTTGCCCTCGGGGGTCAGCAGCTGTACGAGCTCGGGCTGTGCGCTGTTCTCCGCCGCCTTGCTCGCCGCCGTCTTCCTGGCCGCCGTCTTCTTGGCGGTCGTCTTGGCCGCCGTCTTCTTGGCGGTCGTCTTCTCGGCGGTCGCGCGCTTGCCGCTACTGGTGCTACTGGTGCTATTGGTGCCGCCGCTACTGCTGCGGCGCGGCTTGCGCGGGGCGGTGCTCTCCACGGTCACGTGTGCTCCTCCGTCGGTCCGGTCCCCGGGATCGACCGGGAACCAGTGCGGCTCGCCTGTAATCCGTGCCCGCGCACGGGGGTGGGTGCGGCTCGGACGGGAACAGGCGTGACAGGTGTCCCGGCGAGCACCCTGCGAAAGGCACGTTACCCAGTGCATCACATATCTGCGAAACCCCATTTGACCTGCGATTTTGCTTGGATTTCCAAGTAAATCGAGAAAGTCGTGAACAGGTACTGGTCACAGCCTTGCAGGTGGCCGGAACACGGGCACGTTATCCCGGTCCCCTACGGCACGGGAAGAGCCAATGTGTGAGACTGACACTGTGCGCGAAGAGGGAAATATCACCGTATTCCTGCTGGATGACCATGAAGTGGTCCGCAGGGGCGTCCATGAAATGCTCTCCGTCGAGAACGACATCGAGGTCGTCGGAGAGGCCGGTACGGCCGCGGACGCCCTGGTCAGAATCCCCGCGGCCCGGCCTGACGTGGCCGTGCTCGACGTCCGGCTGCCGGACGGCAGCGGGGTCGAGGTGTGCCGCGAGATCCGCTCGCAGAACCCGGATATCAAGTGCCTGATGCTCACCTCGTTCGCGGACGACGAGGCCCTCTTCGACGCGATCATGGCCGGAGCGTCCGGTTATGTCCTGAAGGCCATCCGGGGGAACGAGCTGCTTTCGGCCGTACGGGACGTGGCGGCGGGCAAGTCGCTGCTCGACCCGGTGGCCACCGCTCGGGTCCTGGAACGGCTGCGGGACGGCGACCGCGGCAAGGGCGACGACCGGCTGGCCAAGCTCACCGAGCAGGAGCGCAGGATTCTCGACCTGATCGGCGAGGGGCTGACCAACCGCGCGATCGGCGAGCGGCTGCACCTCGCCGAGAAGACGATCAAGAACTATGTCTCCAGCCTGCTCGCCAAGCTGGGCATGGAGCGCCGCAGCCAGGCGGCCGCGTATGTGGCCCGGATGCAGGCGGAGCGGCACTGAGCTGGGTGCGGGCTGGGCCTGACTGGGTGCGGGCTGGACCTGGCTGGGTGCGGGCTGGACCTGGCTGGGTGCGGGCTGGACCTGGCTGAGCGTTTATGCGGGACTTACGTCCCGAGTTCTGGGGGCCAGCGGCCCTGTTACGGCGTGGTGCCGGTGGCCGACGGTGGGAGACATGTCCCCCGCCGCTGGTACGTCCACCGTCAGGCCCGTCGACCGATCCGCCGCCATGTACGCCGCAGAAGGCCGCGCGGCCGACGCGGTCGAAGCGATCGAGCTGCTCGGCCGGGTCGAGTACGGCCGCGTCGCGACGAGCATGCGGGCGCTCCCGTTCCTGGCCGTCGCCCGGCACATCGTACGGAACGGCCGGATCCTGCTCCGTATGCATCGGGGCTTCGGCTACCACCTGGCCTGCCAGGGCGGCGTCGTGGCGTACGGCGCGGACAGCCTGAACCACGACGGGGACGGGGCCTGGTCCGCGCAGTGCGTGGGGGCCTGTGAGGCCGTCGAGCCGACCACCGATGAGCTGGGGCTTCTCGGGCCCGCCCCGCGCTTCGCCGACGGCGAGGCCTTCGACCCGGTCTATCTGCGCGTCGAGCCGCAGGTCGGCACCGTGCACCGGCTGGAGGGCGGCTCCGCGCGGTAGGCGGACGGGGTCCCGGTCGGGAACGCGGTCTGGCCGCGGACGGAGTCCGGCTGGTGGGTCAGCCCCCGGTCGTGCTGTCGCCGGTGGTGCCGCCGCCGTCCTCGGAGCCGCCCGTCGTCGTATCGCCCCCGGTCGTGCTGTCGCCGGTGCCGCCGTCACCGGAGCCACCCGTCGTGGTGGTGCCGCCGTCACCGGAGCCACCCGTCGTGGTGGTGCCGCCGTCATCGGAGCCACCCGTCGTCGTATCGCCCCCGGTGGTGCCGCCCTCGGAACCGCCCGTCGTCGTATCGCCCTCGGTGGTGCCGCCCTCGGAACCGCCCGTCGTCGGCTCGGTCGGGTCGGTGGGCTCGTCCGTCGGGTCCTCGGTCGGATCCTCCGTCGGATCCTCCGTCGGGTCCTCGGTCGGGTCCATGGTCTTGGGCGGGGTCCAGCCGCCGTTGCCGCCGCCCGTCACGCTGCCGCCCGGCCTGGTCGGGTTGTGCGTGGACGGGTCGTCCGTCGGCTCCTTGGACTCCTCGTCCTTGACCTTGTCCTTGTCCTCGTCGTCCTTGGTCGGCTCGGAGGTCGTCGTCGGCGAGTTGTCGGTCTTCGCACCGCCGCCGTCACCGCCTCCGACGCCCTGCATCGCCCAGGCGACCCCGGCCACGATCGCGAGTACCGCGAGTACCGCGACGAGCCACATCTTGCCGCGGCCGCCACCGCCGCTCTGGTAGCCGCCACTCGGGTAGCCCCCGTCATAGCCGCCGTAGCCGCCGCCGTCGCCCGGCGCGTGAAGCATCGGCTGGGCCGCCGTGCCGCTGTCGCCCGCGTGGCCGGGCGCCGCGCCGCCGACGCCCATCGCCGGGGTGCCGCCGCTCTCGTGCATCTCCACCGGGCCGGTGTTCCAGGTGCCGGTGTGCCCGCCCTGCTCCTGGAGCATCTGCAACCCGTACTGGACCAGGCCGCGCATCTCCTCGGCGCTCTGGAACCGGTCGTCCGGGTCCTTGGCCAGCGAGCGCATGGCCAGGCCGTCCAGCTCCGGCGGCGCCCCGTCGGACATCTCGGACGGCGGGACCGGCATGTCCTGAACGTGCTGATAGACGACCGACAGCGGGGTCTCGCCGGTGAACGGAGGGCGCAGCGCGAGCAGCTCGTAGAGCAGGCAGCCGGTCGCGTACAGGTCGGAGCGGTGGTCGACGGCCTTGCCGAGCGCCTGCTCGGGGGACAGGTACTGCGGGGTGCCCATGACCATGCCGGTCTGGGTCATCGTGTTGGACGCGCCGTGCAGCGCGCGGGCGATGCCGAAGTCCATCACCTTGACCGCGCCGCCGTCGGTGATGATCACGTTCGCCGGCTTGATGTCGCGGTGCACGATGCCGTGCTGGTGCGAGTAGGCGAGGGCCTCCAGGACGCCGGAGACGATGATCAGCGCCTGCTCGGGGCCCGGCGCCTCGGCGTTGATCAGCAGGTCGCGGATCGTCCGGCCCTCGACCAGCTCCATCACGATGTACGGGATGGTGTTGGCCCCGATGACGTCCTCACCGGAGTCGTAGACCGCGACCACCGCGTGGTGGTTCAGGCCCGCGACCGACTGGGCCTCACGGGTGAATCTGGCCTTGGAGATCGGGTCCTCGGCGAGGTCGGTGCGCAGCAGCTTCACCGCGACCGTACGGCCGAGCCGGACGTCCTCGGCGGCGAAGACCTCGGCCATGCCGCCCCGGCCGAGTCTGCGGGTCAGCCGGTAGCGGCCGTCTCCGACCAGCCCACCGTTGCCCCACAGCTCAGGGGCGTCTGACGACCCGCCGCCGCCACTCGCCTCTGGGTCGGACGGGCCCTGGGCGCGCTGCTGGTCCATCGGTCCTCGCCGTCGTTTCCTGTCGTAACTACTAGCGTCCGGCCACGCTACAGCCTCCGCGGGGCCGGCCGGTCCGAGGCGGACCGGCCATCAAACCCGTTACCAGGGGTTACCAGCAAATCGGGTGCCGAGCGCGTAACGCTTCCGAGACGCTTGTTGCGCGTACGGTCACGGAACGGGCACCTGGCTTGACGTGCCGGGGCCCTCGGGCAGACTTGGCTGGGAATACTCGGGATCTACGGGTCTGGACGCACCGGATCACGGCCGCGGCGGCCCACGGCCGCACCGGACCACGACGCCGAGCCGAAGACGCCGAGACGAACCTGCATTATCGCGCCGATGGGGGACGCACAGACATGAGCAGCCAGGACGGCGGCGCACAGGGCCGCTACACGGGGCAGACGCTCGCCGGTGGCCGCTACCAGCTGCGGGACCTCCTGGGCGAAGGCGGCATGGCCTCCGTCCACCTGGCGTATGACTCGGTGCTCGACCGGCAGGTCGCCATCAAGACCCTGCACTCCGAACTCGGCCGCGAGCAGTCCTTCCGCGAGCGCTTCCGGCGCGAGGCCCAGTCCGTGGCCAAGCTCACGCACACGAACATCGTGTCGGTCTTCGACACCGGCGAGGAAGCCCTCGACGGCGCGACCATGCCGTACATCGTCATGGAGTACGTCGAGGGCCAGCCGCTCGGCTCCGTCCTGGACCGGGACGTCCAGCAGTACGGCGCGATGCCCAGCGACAAGGCGCTCAAGGTCACCGCGGATGTGCTGGCGGCGCTGGAGATCAGCCACGAGATGGGCCTGGTCCACCGGGACATCAAGCCCGGCAACGTCATGATGACCAAGCGCAACGTCGTCAAGGTCATGGACTTCGGCATCGCCCGTGCGATGCAGTCGGGCGTCACCTCGATGACGCAGACCGGCATGGTGGTCGGCACCCCGCAGTACCTGTCGCCCGAGCAGGCCCTGGGCCGTGGCGTGGACGCCCGCTCCGACCTGTACTCGGTCGGCATCATGCTGTTCCAGCTGGTCACCGGGCGGCTGCCGTTCGAGGCCGACTCGCCGCTGGCCATCGCGTACGCGCACGTCCAGGAGGAGCCGGTCGCGCCGTCCTCCATCAACCGCTCGCTGCCGCCCGCCATCGACGCGCTCGTCGCCCGCGCGCTGAAGAAGAACCCGAACGAACGCTTCCCGACCGCCGAGGCGATGCGCGACGAGTGCCTGCGCGTCGCGCAGTCCTTCCAGGCCGCCGCGCCGAGCATCGTGCCGGGCGCGCAGGGCTCCAGCGGCGCGGGCGTCGGCTCGACCGTCTTCCCGCCGCTCGACCAGACCGGCCAGGCGCCGCCCACCGGGCCCGGCGGCGTCCAGACCCCGTACCAGCCGAGCCCGTACGGCGGCGCCCCCACCCCGGCGCCCTCGCAGGGCTACGGGTACCCGCAGCAGCCGGGGCCCGGCTACCAGACTCCCGCGCCGACCCCGACGCCCTACGCGGCCGCACAGCCGGGGGCCCAGACCCCGCCGCCGTACCACCACGCGCCCGCTGGGCGCGGGGGTGCCGCCGGGGGCGGGAAGAGCAGGATGCCGATGCTCGTGGGCGCGATCGTGGGTGCGATCGTGCTGGTCGGGGGCGGGATCCTGGTGGCTGACTCGCTCGGCGACGACGACGGCGGCGGCAAGAACAACAACGCCGGGGGCGGCGAGACCTCTCAGCAGACGCAGCAGCCTCAGCAGCCGAAGCCGGGGACGGGGTTCAAGGGGCCGGACAAGGCCCGGACGATCGAGAAGACCAAGTGCTCCGAGCCGGACGTGGGGCAGCACGACGCGGACAAGATCAAGATGCCCAACTTCCGGCTGAAGTACATCGAGTCGGTCAAGGAGTGCATCCAGGCGGGCAAGGGGACCTGGAACTACAACGAGACGGAGAAGGACGAGAACACCTACGGCCAGGGCACCGTGATGGAGCAGTACCCGGTCCCCGGAACCGACGTCGATCCCGACAACCTGCGGATCACCCTCACCGTCTCGACCGGCGAGCCCGAGTAACGGGCGGCCACGCCGGGCGGTAGCCACGCCGGGCGATCGGCCACGCTGAGGGGCCCGACGCGGGCCACGCTGAAGGGCCCGGCGCGCGGATGTCGTCCGCGTGCCGGGCCCCTTTCGCTTTGCGGGTGCGCTCTCTTGCCGCTTGTCAGAGGTACGGGCCCCTCCGTACGCGCCCCTCCGTACGCGCCCCTGTCAGAGGTACGGGCCCCCGGTACGGCCCGCCGAGTGGCCGTGCTCCTCGTCCTCGTCGTGGCCCACGCCGGGCGGCAGCGCGCGGCGCATCTGTTCGAGCTGGGCGCGGGCCGCCATCTGCTGGGCGAACAGCGTGGTCTGGATGCCGTGGAACAGACCCTCCAGCCAGCCGACCAGCTGGGCCTGGGCGATCCGCAGCTCGGCGTCGCTGGGCGTCGTCTCCTCCGTGAAGGGCAGCGAGAGCCGCTCCAGCTCCTCGACCAGCTCGGGGGCCAGACCGTCCTCCAGCTCCTTGACCGAGCTGTGGTGGATCTCCTTGAGCCGGACGCGGCTGGCCTCGTCCAGAGGAGCCGCGCGCACTTCCTCAAGCAGCTGCTTGATCATGCTGCCGATCCGCATGACCTTGGCCGGTTGCTCGACCATGTCGGTCACCGGAACCTCGCGGGAATCGTCGTCTCCGCCGCCACCGAGGGCCATTCCGTCCTGTCCCACGACCAGGACTTGCGGGTTCTCCTGCGACTTCTCCTGCGGCCTGTCGTTCCTCGGCATCTCCATGCCGCCATTCTCTCGCACGCCTGCATCACATCACGGTGGTGCCCCCGTTCACCGGTGATCCACCATGCTCAGCGTGCCCGGCGCATCCGCAGGGCGAGAAAGGCCAGGCCGAGGCCGATGAGCATCAGGCCGGCGCCGAGGGACAGGGCGTGCGGGGCAGGCTCCGATGCGGCGTCGGACGGCTCGGATGGCTCGTACGACTCGTACGGCGGGCGCGACGAGTTCGCCAGGTTCATCGAGGTCGTACGGGAGGGCGCGCTGGACGGGGATGCGCTAGACGGGGATGCGCTGGCGGACGGCGGCGCGGGGTCGCTGGCGTCCGGGGTCGGGAGAGCCGCCGGGCCCGTTGAGTGCGGCGAGTCGGGGCGTCCAGGCCGCTCGCGCCCCGCACCAGCGACGCTCCCGGCCAGCGACGCCTCCGGTGCGGGCGGTCCCGGAGGCTCGGCGTAGTCGGCGTAGGAGGGCGACGCAGGGCCCAGCGCCAGCAGTACGGCGAGGAACGACACGGGGACCACGGCACCCAGCGGGCGGCGGAAGAGCCGGCCACGGCATCGGCTGGAGTGGGAAGTCACGTCGATGCCCCCTCCCGTGCCGCGTCGCCGAGTCGCCGGACCTCTGAGTCGCCGGACCTCCGAGTCGCCGAGATCCGTACCGATAGCGTCACATGAGGGGGCGATTCCGGCATCTCGGTCCCCGCTGTCCCGCTCCGCAGGCGGGGCGCGGCCACCGGCTGAGCTGAGCGGCCTGCCGGGTACGTGGTCACCGGGTGCGCAAGCTGCTTGGTGAGCGAGCTACCTGGTGAGCAGCACCTTGCCGACGTGCCCGCTCGCCTCCAGTACGCGATGGGCCTCGGCCGCGTCGGGCATCAGCAGCGTACGGTCCACGACCGGGCGGACCCGGCCCGCGCCGATCAGCGGCCAGACGTGCTCCCGTACCGCCGCGACGATCGCGGCCTTCTCGTCCTCGGGGCGGCCCCGCAGCGAGGTCGCGGTGATCGCGGCCCGCTTGCCCAGCAGCGCGGCGATGTTCAGTTCGCCCTTGACGCCGCCCTGGAGGCCGATGATCGCGAGCCTGCCGTTGACGGCGAGCGCCTTCACGTTCCGGTCCAGGTACTTGGCGCCCATGATGTCGAGGATGACGTCGGCCCCCGCGCCGTCCGTGGCCTTGCGGATCTCGTCGACGAAGTCCTGTTCGCGGTAGTCGATGAGGATGTCCGCGCCGAGTTCCGCGCAGCGCGCGAGCTTCTCCGGGCCGCCCGCCGTGACCGCCACCGTGGCGCCGACGGCCTTGGCCAGCTGGATCGCCATAGTGCCGATGCCGCTCGCCCCTCCGTGCACCAACAGCGTCTCACCGGGGCGGAGGTGAGAGATGAGAAAGACGTTGGAGTTTATGCAAGTCCCCCCATGCCCCATGAAGAGGTTTGACCAGACTGTTGCCGTCACTTCGGGCAGTGCGGCAGCGTCCGCCACGCTCACCCCATCCGGCACGGGAAGCACCTGACCAGCAGGAACGGCCACTCGCTCCGCGTAGCCCCCGCCAGAGAGCAAGGCGCACACGGGTTGGCCAACTTCCCAGCCCACTGCACCCGGCCCCAGCCCCACCACGTGCCCAGAGCACTCAAGCCCCAGGTACGGGGATGCGCCGGGCGGGGGGTCGTAGAAGCCTTGCCGCTGTAGTAGATCGGCCCGGTTGACAGCACTGGCCGTCACCTCAATGAGGACTTCCCCCTGCCCCGGTACAGGGTCCGGCACGGTGGACCACGTGAGCACTTCCGGCCCACCAGGTTCGGTGATCGTGATTGCCTTCATACTTCGACGCTACACACAAGGAAGCCCCGCCCATCCGCGACGGGGGGACGCAGACGGACGGGGCGGCTTGGGGGCTCTAGTCGGCCGTGAGGTCGTTCACCTTCTCATGCAGAGCCGCTTTCATCTCCCCCATGCGTAGCGGGTCGGGGCGGGGGTGAACCCACTTGTTCCCAGGGTGCATGTCAGCGCGCATTGGTGCGGCCCTCAGAAAGGCCGTGAACGCTTCGTCAGCCCATGGGGGCACCCAAGCCCCGGAGCGGCACACGAAGACCGCCGAGAAGTCCACAGGGGGTGGCGTGCCGTCGTCAATGGACATGGCTACGTCGACTAGTGGGGACTCGTGGGGCCGGTCCATGGATTCCCGCCAGGGTGGGAAATGGACGTGTAGAGAGGCCCCGGCCCACGCGTGCGCCAACATCCAATTTTCACAGCGGATGCCATCGCCGCTGGTCTTCCAGTGCTCGAAACTCGAATGGTTCTGCCGGTATCCGGCGTCATGGTGTGCGTCGTACAGGTGGACAGATTCCCAAGCGCCGTCACCTCCGACGTTGGACGGCCACAGTTGGCCTGCCCACGCGTTGCTGTCGGCGTAGATCAGCGGAGCGCGCTCCGTGAACGTGAATCGGTCCCAGAATCCTTGCCACCCGCTCACGGTTGGCAGTGGCACACCGGCCGCCTTGAAGCGCTCCGCACGTTCGAGCCAAACCACTTCGGTGTGGTGTTCGTCTTCGGCTACGGGCCACCCGTACAGCTCTGGGTGATTTCCCTTGGGTGCCCCTGCGTCGGGGGTGGGAAAGAAAAAGTCCCAGTCAATGGCGAGCAGATGCACGGTAGGTCACCTCTCCTCGGGTAGGGGCAGCGTAGCGAGGAACGGCAATGCCCCCGGCCGAAACCGGGGGCACCGTCGGTCAGTGTCGGTCAGTGGCCGGGGGAACCGCTGCCGCCCCCGCCGTCGCCGTCCTCAATGTCCGTGTCATCGGACCCGTGGCCGCCGTCGTCGTCGCCACCACCACGCAGGGTGGCCTTTCGCTGTAGTGCTTCCTTGAGCGTCAAGGCTGTCGCCTCCTCAAGTCGTCCGCTCCGGGGACTGTCCCCGGACCGTCGTGCACTTGCTGACCCGTCCTGGCGAAGTGATCCGCCAGAGCGGGGGCTGAGGGTTTCTGGCTGGTCTTGCTAGACGCTGTGCTCACACGTGGGCAGCGGGTTACCGCCCCCGCCGTCGTCTCCGCACGTGTCGCCACAGTCCGTGTGAGCGGTCCACAGCTCGGGATCTACGGCGTACCCGGCCTCTTCGATCGCTGCGACCGTGAAGGGCAGCACTTCCGAAGCGGGCGGGTAGGTAGCGCCGCCCCACCCGTCGCATGGGTTGTGGTGGACCTTGGGCCAGCCGTACGACGCAAAGAATTGGTCGTACTGCGCCGAGTACTCAAGGAACGCATGCCATCCGGCGTCGACCGCGCGGGACATGTTGAGCGAGGGTGCCCCAGCGGGTTTCTGCGCGCACGTCGCGAGATAGGCAAGTGCCTGGTCCGTGACTCGGGCGGCCATTTCCGGTGTCAGGTTGTTTGTGCTCTGCACTCGGGCGCTCAGCCGAGTGAAGAACTCTGCCGAGATGAGCGAGCGGGCTGACACCCGCTCCATGGTCGGTGCGGTCATCTGCTGTGTTCCTCCTTGTTGGAGTGGAGCACTGCACTTGCGACCCGTCCGGCTGCCGACCGTCACGCAGACAGCCGGACGGGGGTTGAGCCCGCCCCCTGCCGGGATCATTTCGACGGTGGGGGAACCGGAAACGGAGTCTTCCGGCAGGGGGCGGAGATTAGGCGGGGGTGTTCATGCCCCGTTGGCGCTGAACGTGGAGTTGGGCAAGCGCGTGAAGCTGCCGGGCGTGCCGCTCCGTGCCGGGCCGGACAGAGACGCGAAGCGACTTCCACGCGAGCCCCGTAGGCCGGGCCAGACACACCCAGGACCCCTGTAGGCCGGTGACGCGTGCGGGCATCTCGTAGCGCCTGTCATAGACGACCATGCCAACTCTGATGTCCTGTACGCGCGTTGGGAGCTTCACCGGTGCCACTCCTTCAAAGGTCGGCAGTTGGGGCAGTCGTCCGCGTGGAACGGCGACGGAGGATGGAACGGGCCGGGCAGGAAGACCACGCCAGAGGCCACGTCCAGCGCTCCCCCGTACTGGTCCCACCAACCGGGCGGAGAGTTCTCGTACGCCGTTCCGGCGAAGGGGTCCACGTCGGTCTTCTCGACCGTCTCAGCGGTCACCGGGGGCACCTCCGCGCGCACGCTGGTTCTCCTTCTCGACCAGGGGGCGAAGGCGCTGCATGGCCGGGCTGGACGACCGGTCGTCGTGCTGGGGGCGCTTCGGCTGGTCGTCGGCCGTGCGGCTCACCGTGTCGGGGCACAACGGGTGTCCGCAGTCGCACGGCGGGAACGTCAACGCCGACCGGATCGGCGGTTCGCCGTGGGTGGGGTCATCGACGTTCACTCGTCCGCCCCCTGCCCGTCGTCCTGGTCGGCGCGGTGCGGGTGCGCCCCGATGATCCCGTTGAAGTGTCGGACCCGTTCGGCAGCTTCCTGTACCCGCGCGGCGCTGCGTCCACGGTGTGCCGCGTAGCAGACGCGGCAGTCGGGATGCGCCACGGGTTCAAGGTCCGGCATGGGGAGCGCCGGGGCCGTCGTCGTCTCGCTGGTCACCGCAACCGCCTTCGTAGTCCGGCCTCAACGTCTCGGAGGATTGCCCGCGTCGGTTTGGCGTACGGCCCCCGGTAGACACCAGGGGCGAGCGGAGCCCACTTGGAGAACCACGCTTCGTCTGGTGTGTCCTCCCAGCGCTCACGCTGAGCGGCGTCTACCTCTTCCGGGGTCAGCCGGTAGAACGCGCGTTGAGCTATGGCCGCGTCCAGCTCCGACACGTCGTCGCGCTGGGGGCGCTTCGGTAGGTCTGGCCGGGGCTGCCGGGGGGTATTGACCACGGAGGAAACCTTTGCTACTCGCGTCGCTCCTGTTGGGGCATCACCGTCTGTACCCCAAGGGTTGCGCTCCGCGCGTACGCTCGACAGGTAGGAACCTTGGACACTGCCAACTGTCCAACGATCAAAGGGGGTTCGATCAGGTGAGCGTCGAAGACGAAAGCGATGACGTGACGGACCCGTCAGCCTCGCCCCTGGTGCACTTCGGCAACGAAGTTCGCATTGAGCGAGAGCGGCTAGGCATGTCCCGCAAGGAGCTGGGCAAGGAAGCGCACTGCGGTTACTCGCTTGTGGCCAAGATCGAGAAGGGCGAGCGGGTACCGGGGTTGGAGTTCGCAGAGACATGCGACGGGGTGTTCCCGAACTCCAACGGGCGCTTCGTGCGGCTCTGGCCGTTGGCGCTTCGGTACGCCTTCCCGCCCTGGTTCCGGCATTACGTGGAGCTTGAGGCGAAGGCGACAGTGGTGCGCATGTTCCACCCAACGCTTCTGCCGGGGCTTGTGCAGACCCGCCCCTACGCCGAAGCGGTCTTGCGGACCGGTCGGCCGACCAACCTTGAAGACTTGCTTACGGCGCGGATGGAGCGGCAGCGCATCCTTACCCGCGAAGAGCAGCCCGCCCGCTTGTGGCTGGTGCTGAACGAAGCCGCCTTGCGCAACCCGGTTGGGGACGCAGAGACCATGCGCGCGCAGCTTGGCCACCTACGGGACCTAGCCGAGACCCCCCGGCACAGGGTGCAGCTCGTTCCCCGCCGCAAGGCGAACAACTTGGTAGTCAGCCCCTTCGGGCTACTCGCCTTCAAGGAAGGCGCGGACGTCGTACATGTGGACGGCTTCCCACGGGGGTACATCCTGGCTGAGGAAGCCGAAGTTGCGGCGGCACAAGACGCCTATGATCTGCTGACCGCCATGGCTGCACCGCCGGACGAGACAGCAGACATGATCAACACCATTGCGAAGGACTGTTACTCATGACCTACAACCTTCCCGAAGGCCCCGACTGGACGAGTTCGAGCTACAGCCAGAGCAACGGCGGCGAGTGCATTGAATGGGCACCCAACTACGCGCGTGCCACGGGTGAGTTCCTGGTCCGTGACAGCAAGGACCCGAACGGCCCTCACCTCTCCCTCACCGCCGAAGGCTTCGCCGGTCTGGTCACCTTCGCCAAGTCGCACGGCTGACCGGCCGACACGCACCCCCTACTGAGCCCCGCCACTCCACCCCCTTCGGAGCGGCGGGGCTCTTCGTTACCCTATGTGAGATTTGAGGCTCAGCCGGCAACCGATACTGGGGGGCGAAACGGACATGCCGGGCACCGCGGCTTTACCCTGCGTGATCAACTGGCGAACGGAAGCGGCGGCAGCACGCAGGCAAGCGCACGGGCAAGCCCGGCGTCCTTGCGCGGCTCGCTCTGGCCCTGGTCGCTGCCGTCCGGGGCGGCGGAGGCAGCCGGGGCCACGGGGGCCGCAGACGGCCGCTGACGGGCCGTTCCTGGCGGTGCCGGACGGGTGGCTACGTCAGCCGTTGCGGCACTCTCAGGGGCGGGCTCAGCGCTCGCTCTTTGGGGACTGCGGCTAGGCGTGCTCAGCGCGGACAGCAGACCGAAGACGGCAGCCGTCGCGGTGAACGCGAGTGCGGAGCGGGCGGGTTGGCGGTGGAACATGAAACCCCCTGAGTGGTGCGGTGGTGCGAGTCGGCGCTAGTTGCGTCGGCTTCTCCCGTGGTGAGTCGGTGGCGGTCGTCGGTGCCGGTCACGCTGCGAGCGCGCCGGGCTCTTCGTCGTCCTGGCGGTGGCTGTGCTGGCCGTAGTCGCACGCCGACCAGACACCCCCCGGATAGGGGAGGTACGCGCCTGTCTCCGGGCTGACGTACCACTCAGAAGACCCCACTAGGTCCCCTGAGCCGTGGTCGCGGACCAGCAGCCGGAAGCCGTCGTACTTCCCCTTCGGCAGCAAGCGCGCGGCTAGCAACCCCTGCGCCCTGAGCAGAGCCCCCGTGTCGTCGCACGTTGTGATGCGTTCCTCCCCCATCGGTTGCGGCAAGTCGGCACACGGGTGCCAAGCAAGGCGGTTGTCCCCCAGCTCTGGCACCCAGACCGACACCAGTACGTCCCCTGCACTGTGCGTAGCCATTTCGTAACCCTAGAACATACGTTCGGGAAACGGAAGCGCGTATACCGGCCGCATTGGTATGCACCAACCAACTAGACCAACCAGTCAGTCAGATGGTTGCACCGGCCCCCACCTGCAATTTTGTATTCCCCTAACGATCTTGCACCTTTGTGAATCCCGTCACGCGTGAACGATCACTCACGTTACGTAGCGTGACATGCGCATGCCCTTTGGCTCCCAACAGGCAGTGACTCACGTGAGTCACTGCCCCTGATTGCCGCGTAGCGGCTTCCTTGACCCCGTAGGGGTCGAGCCCGCGCCGAAGGCGCTTAGAGGGCTCGGGCGCGAAGCGCCATGCCCGGAGGGCATGTTTGGATTGCCCGCGCCGAAGGCGCTTGGGGGCAATCCTTCCGCTGTTGTCGCCCGTGGCCGTAGGCCACATAGGGGCGACTCAGCCCGTAGGGCTGTCGATTTCGGGCACGCGAAAAGCCCCCGTAACCAAACGGTTACGGGGGCTGATCTTTGCTTGTTACCCAATCGCGTTGAGCTTGCCGTCTCGGTATGTGTACCGCTGATGCCATATGCAGTCGTCGTAATCCCACACACGGAGTTCATAGACCGTGCCGTCGTCGAACTGGAACGCGTACCCGCGCTCTAGCCGTTCAGCCGTTTCGGCCATGTCCAGCACGCCTATAAACGCGTTGGGGTCAAGTTCTTCTTCACCCATGTGCCGGTTGTTGGTGTCGTCGCAGACTTGCAGGCGCATTACTCCGAATCCCCCTTGTGTCCTTCGTGCACGTCGGCGCTATCCGCGTTGAGCACTTCAAGAGCCCGCTTCACGCTGAGCTTGTGCTCAGAGCACTGAACCCACGGAGTCCGTGTTGTTCGGTAGAACACTGAGATTGGCCGGTCTTTGACGGCTACGACGGATATGTGTTCGTAGCTGTCGTAAGTCGGGAAAGGCCACCAACTGTCAGGAGTGCCGTCCGGGGTGCTGTGTTCCACTTTGCGGACGAAGGTGCTTCGCCCTACGTACTTCCACCCCCGCTCGGAGGTAGCGCTCTTCAGCGTCTCAGCGAGAGTCGCAAGTCTCTTGTTCACAACAAATGCCCTTCACTTCGCCCGGCAGTGTCCGGGGACGGGGACAGGGAGCTACGCGGGGACGAGTGCTCAAAGCCTCGGTGCGCCCCGAAGGGGCAGGGGCTTTGACTTTTCCCGGTGCGCGTCGAAGACGCAGGGAAAAGCGGTCTGCGCTTGCGCAGACTGAATTCCGGTGAACGCGCTGAAAGCGCCCGGAATTCACCCCGCAGAGCCCGCTAGGGCTCGTAGGGGCGGCTCACGGTCACGTGTGGCACCCTGCCCCCGCCCCCGGACTCAATAGCCTTGCTGCGCCCTGCCCCTTGCTGCGCCCCCAAGGGCAGTGACTCACGTGAGTCACTGCCTACCACGATGCGACCCGCTCACCCGTACGGAGTGTGGCCGTACGCAACGGCGAGCGGTCCGGGGTCTCTATGGCCTTCGCGGCGTCAATGAGCCACGCGGCAAGGTTGCGTGCCTCAACCGGGGTGAGCTTGGCGCGATCCCCCGGCACGGCCAGGCTCAGCGTGCCGCGTTCTTTGTCGTTGTGCCACGCGATGACGCGTCCTCCGTTGCGTGCGGCAAGAGTGGCCTTCGTCTCTCGGGTTACGTTCAGCACTGGGGTTCTCCTGTCAGTGGTCTAATGCTTCAGGCCAAACCGCGCATAGACGCGTCGCCAGTATGCTTCGCTCGCCGCCTTCGCTGCGCGGGATTTGCGTTCACGGAATCGTGCGTAACCAGCCTTTGTGACTTCCCATTCGTCCGGGCAGTCTTGCTCGCTGAGTGGGACGAACAAGCCGAACTCGTCCCACCAGAACCTTGCCTTCCGCCACTCTTCGCGCCGACTGCTAGTCATTTGAACGTCAATTAGGGCAGTGGCGTACATCAGGCGTCTAGGGTCGGCCCCTGAAAGGTCAGCAGGGATCACGCGGCGGCCGTCCAGAGTTCAGCGAACCGGACCTTGCCTTTGTTGCGGGCTACCTTGACCCGGTAGCGCGGTATTCCGTAGTCGGCCGAAAGGTCGTCGTCGTATTCGGTGCCGTAGTAGCCGACTGGTTCGATTCCAGCGAGTGCCATGAGTACGGTTCGCTGCTGGTCGCCCATCTGATTGAGGGTGCCGTGAACCTTCTCGGTGGTGTTCTTGCGGCGGGCTCGCGCATAGTCGGACGGTTCGAGAAGGTCGGCCGGTACTCCGGATTCCTCAACAAGGTTCATCAATGTGACTTCGGCGTCGTAGCCGTCCGAGTACGCCCCGGCGTGCTTCACGGGGGCATCTAGGTACTCAATCCCCTGATAGCTCATGCGGGCGGCGTACGCCATTTCCTCACTCATGCGCCGGTCGCCCATGGCTTCCTTCGTGGCTGCCAGGAATTCCGCTTCGTACGGGTCCCCCGCTGCTATGGACAGTGCCCGTTCAAAGTCGGCAGCGACGGAGCGCGATACGCCTTGCCTGGTCTGTTCTTTGCGGGTGTCGCTCATGACCCCTTTGAGGGTCTGGTCTATGTAGGTGAAGAACTCCGCAACCGTGGTGCCTTTGAAGCGGCTCAGCGCTTCCCATACGGCTATGCGTCCGGTCTGGGCAAGGTCTTCGGCAAGGTCCTGGTCCGTCCGGCCGGAACCGGTGGCGTATCGCCATGAGAGTTGCTGTACGCGCTCTTCCGTGGCTTTGACGACTGCTGTGACGGCCTCAAGGTCGTTGTCCTGAGCCGCTGCAATCTGAGCTTCGGAAAGGTCGATCATTAGGAGTGCTCCGCGTGTTCCGTGGGTGCTTGCACTCCTTGGGGAGCGCAAGGGTTTCCCGGAACGGGGGCAGAGCGCGCGAAGTCCTAAGTGACCTCAAGTCACCGAAGCGTCTGGACGTGCGGGGGCATGGCAAAGCCCCGTCCGGGATCGCTCGAACGGGGCTTGCGCATTGCCTTCGTCGTTGCGTTGGCGATGAACCTAGGCAGCGAAACGGACAGCAACAACGGCGTTTGTGGTGGGGTAGACCGTTGGTCTTTTGGTTAGTTGTAGAGAGTTCCGAAGGCGAGACCAGGACTCGTCAGCGGGTAGTACAAGGGCCGTTGAGTCTCCTCACTGAGAAGGAGTCAGGTAACGGGAAGGTAACGGGGCCAGTGACTCACGTGAGTCACTGGCCACCTGTCAGAAGTCCGCCCCGTACAGAGACCCCCATGACCGGCCCCCCACGTCCGCCTTGCTGACGATGGGCACGCCGAAGAGGTCAAACGTCATGGCCTTCTCAAACTCCCGCGCGAACTCTTCCGCCTCGCGCGCCGGTACCGACGCGAGGATTTCGTCATGGATTGGCAAGCGCGCAGCGTCGAGAAGACCGGCACTCTCGGCGTTGAGTAGGGCTTGCCCGAGCAAGTCCCTTGCCGCTGACTGGCATTGGTAGTTCACGACGGCATAGGCCCTGTCGCGATCCAGAGGCATCCGCCTGCCGGTGGCGGACACGGTGACCATTCCGGTTGCCCGCGCTTCCCGCTGCCAGCGTGCCGACGCTCGCCGGATCTCCGGGAACGTCCGGTCATACGCGTTGACCGCTCGCCTGATCTCTTCCTCGCTGGCACCGGTCTGCCGGGCGAGCGTTGAAATGCCGCCCCCGTAGACCTTTCCGAATCCCGCCCCCTTGAAGAGCTTTCGGTCTCTGACCGTGGCCCCTTCACCCTTGATGAGCTGAGCTGTAAACATGTGGATGTCGAAATCAGAGCTGCCGGACTGAAAGCCGTCTTTCATCCGGCGCACGTCAGCGAGCGCGGCAAGTACGCGCATTTCGACGGCCTGAAAGTCGGTGCTCACCATGACGTGACCTTCGTCAGCGAGAAGGCAACGCCGGATCATCTGGTCAGACGACGGGAGGGTTTGAAGCGCCGGGCGCGTGATACTCATACGTCCCGTGCGGGCCGCGAGAGACTGAACATTCGGGTGGACCCTGCCGCCCCGGTCAACGGTCTCTAGAAACGTCTGAGCGTACGCTGAGCGCCATTTCCCGGCCCGCTTGCTGCGGAGTACCGCAAGGGCGAGAGGGTTCGGCGTACGGACGCCTAGGGGCTTCCATTGCAAGTCCATGTCCGCGAGCGCGAGCAGTACGGCCTTGTCGACCTTGAGCGCTCCCCCGGCCGTGCGCTCCGTCAGTGTCTCGCCCATACCAATGAGCGCTTCGGATATCTGCCGGTTGGAGTTGACGGAGTCGACGCCGTACCGGGCGGCCTGGTCGGCGTTCTCGCGGGCATCCTCGCTGAGTGCCGAATCAAGCTCACGCGTGAACTCTTCGTCAAGGACCATGCCCTTGCGCTGCATGTGAGCGCAGATACGCGCAATTTCGTGTTCGTACTCAACCAGCCGTTCGCGTACCTCTAGGCGCGTCAGCGCGTCCGTCAGGCACGGTTCAAGCCGGGCAGTCAAGATGACGTCCAAGCCCGCGTACAAGTTGTAAGTGGGGTGGTCTAGGTCGATCTGGGCAAAGCCGTTCGCCTTCGTGAGCCCCAGAGACCGGAAGACGCTTGTGAGGTCTCCCTGAGTGTCCGGGGCCGTCCGGTCCACGTAGTACGCCGACAAAGGCTTGAGGCCCGTCCCAATGCCGCCTTCCTGCGGCTGGCGGGGGTCGACCAAAGCCGCCATGACTTTGGTGTCCCGTGTCCGGGGCGCTAGATCCTCAAGCGGTATGCCCGCGTGCTGGTCCAGGACGAGCCAGTCAAAGGCAGCGTTGTGAATATGGAACCGGCGAGCCTTCGTCAGCACTTGAAGAGCGGCACGGCGGAACTCGCCCCCGCGCTCCCAGTGAATGACCCATGCGTCATGCGCGTCGCCAAACTGAACGGTGCGCAAGCGGTACCCGTCGCTGAACACGTCAAGACCAGTGGTCTCCGTGTCCAGCGCGATCGGCCCCCGCTCGTTCGCGCGCTGAGCCCAGTTCACGAACGTGTCAAGCTCTTCGCGGGTTGCCGGTACGTGCACGGTCACCGTGTCACCGGCAACCGGGTGTCGATAGTTGAGCACTTGCGGTCTCTCCCAACGCAAGAACCCCAGTGACTCACGTGAGTCACTGGGGTCAACGGGTGTGCGGGTGCGGCTACTTGGCGAAGATGCCGGGGCCTTCGGCAGGTGGCGCGGCGGGCTCACGCACGCCAATCAGGGCAATACCTGTGCGGGTCTTCATGCGTGTCACGCCTCGCTCTTCCATCGCTTCGTAGAAGGCGCGGCGGGTCCAGCGTTCTTTGGCGGGTAGGTTCTCTACCTCGCACCAGTCCAAGTACCGGTTGAACGCTTCGGTTCCGTTCATCGCGTGCGAGTCGTCGCACGCCTCAAGGACTCCGGGAAAGAAGCCCGCCAACGCGTCCGACGTTTCGCGGTACTCCTTGCTGGCACGCGTGATGACGGCAGGGTCTTTGAGTCCGTCGCGGTACCACTCGACGGCCCCCCGCACGGCCCAAGCGGCAATGCCTTCGGCTTCCTGCATCAGCTTCGAGTCAAGGTCGTAGTCCCGCTCGTGCGGAGCGAACCAGCGCTTGAAAGGGAGCATCTTGATCCGTCGCCAAAGCCCCTCATCCTGGCCACGAAACCGGGGTTTGTGGTTGGTGGCGAGCATGAGAAGGAACGTCGGCTTGAACTCGAAGAACTCATGCCGCAGGAACCGGGCGCTGATCATGTCCTTACCGGTGACCCGCTTGAGTACGGCCTCACTCATGGGTTTGCCGGACTCGCCTTCGGACGCCATGACCAGACGTGCCGCCCGCAGCGCGGCAACATCGTTGGGGATGCCGCCCGACGGCTTCTCTTCAAACGTCGCGAACGGTGTCGTCTTGCTGATACTGCGGAAGACGGCCGTAAGGGTGTCGGTCAGGACGCTCTTACCGTTCGCCCCTTTCCCCCACAAGACGCAGAAGCACTGTTCTGCCGTGCTGCCGGTAATGCCGTAACCAATGAGCCGTTGCACGTAGCCAGGCAAGTCGGGGTTACCGGGGAAGATTTCCGCAAGGAACTGTTCCCAGCGTGGGCATTCGGCTTGCGGGTTGAAGTTGAGGTCAAGCCGGTACGTCAGCATGTCCCCCTTGTCGTGAGGACGCATTCGGCCCGTGCGAAGGTCCACGGTGCCGTTCTTGAAGCTCAACAGGTCCGGCCGGTTGTCGAACTCCGACGCGTCCACGTGCACGGTCGGAACGCTGCGAAGCTCCGTCATCAGGGCGTGAATCCGCGAAGTCATCGTGAAGCCGCGCGCCTTCTGAGTTTCCCCGGACAGAACCAGCGCGGCCCCCATGCGGTGAATCTCCTGACGAACCTTGACTTCTGAGCGCTCCCATATATGGCCGTTCCACACGTAGAAGCCCAGCCCCGGCGCGAACTTGATGCGGCCCCCGCACCACGCAACCAGTGCATGAGCGTTCATGGCGTCGCTCTCGCCGTACCGGTTGATGAGTCCGGCAAGGATGCGTGCCGCCTCTGCGCCCTGGTCACGGGACACCGCGTCAGCGCCGGTCCGGTCGGTCAGCTCTGCCGAGACCGCTTCGGCTTTGGCTTCCGCTGAGTCCAGCGCCGGGCGCGCGAGCCTAACCGCCCGGTGCAGCTCGTAGGGGAAGCGGTCAGGGTCGCGCGTACGCCAGTCCGTCAGGTCTTCCCCGGCGTGGGGCACGGCCAGGACGTGAACGGCAACGCCGTGGTCGGCCAGTCCTTCGGCAAGGCGCTGAGAGAAGCCCCGCCCGGCAGCGTCGTTGTCACCGGCCACGATGACGTGCGAGCCCTTGAGCCCGGCAGCGAGTTCGGCCGCAAGGTCCGGGCTGCTGGCGAGCGACGCGCCCCGCACGGCAACGGCGTCATAGCCCACGGCAACGGCTGTGAGCGCGTCTCCCGGCCCCTCAGTGACCAGGGTGACCCCGTAGCCACCCTGCCCCCGGAAAACGCCGTACGGTGCCCAGCGCTGCCCTTCGGGGTTGCGGAGCGAGACCCAGCGACCAGGGCATGCCCCGCTCAGGTCGCGCCCCTGCAAGCCACGGGCGATCCCTGCGAAGTCGAGAAGGGGCACGGTCAGCCGGGGGTACCTGGTGAACGCCCGTGGCCGGTAAGGGAAGTTGGGGGCGCTGAAACCGTCGTCAGCGCCAAGGGACAAGTCACGGGCTGTGTCGTCGTCGATGCCGAAGCGTTCGGCAGCGTAGGCAAGCGCGTCGGCACCGACCTGAGACACGGGGTCGTGCAGCCACGCTGCGGACCGGTCAACGTACATGGCAAGTGCGGCCGTTGGTCCGGGTCCGACCAGTGCGGGCCGCTCGCGCGGCACGGTCGCGCCGGGGCCGGTGGCGTTGAACAGGTCGGACCACGTGAGGTTTGCCGCCTTGACCACGCTCTCAGTGGGGCAGCCTGCCCGGCAGGTGATCCGCACCTTGTCATCGTCGCCCCGCCAGATACGGAGGGACGGGCGCGAATCCTGGTGTGCCGGGCACACGGCCAGATATCCCGCGTCCGCCTCTTCGGTCACGTCTGCGAACCGGGCGAGCACGTCAGCGAACTTCATAGGTTGTCGCTCCCTTCGTCACTAACTCAGGGAGCGCAGAGGTTTCCCGCCGCCCGCCGTAACGCTGCGTACTTACCGCGGCGCCCGGCATGTCCGTTTCACCCCCGTACGCCAGGTGCCGGCGAGGCCGCGGAATTCACTATGTGTGACGAATGGCGCGTACGTCCCCCAGCAGCCGCGCGAAGTGCTCAAGCTCCGTCGTCACGTACCACTTCCCCGTGTCCAGCCCCCGCAGCGAAGCGGCGAACGCGTACCGCTCCGCAAACATGCGGGACGGCAACCCCAGCGCGAGCCGCACACGCGTCCACGTGCGGACACTGAAATGCACCTTGCCGCGACGGACGTTCAACCGGGGCACCTTGACCACCGCGACCCCATAGGGGAAGCCCGCGTTTACTGCCTCAACTTCCGCTTGCCGCAGGAAGGTTGGCACTGCCGGGCGCTTCACGTTCTTGGCCTCAAGGACGAACGGCACGGCGTGCACGTCGCCTACGTCGGCCGACCCTTCCTGAGCGGGTCGCCGGACGTTGCAAGCGTCATACGGGTCAAGGAACTTGCCGTATTCGTCCACCTGCCCTAGCGCTTTGTTGAGGTAGTTGCGCACGTCCGATTCCCACTGTGTCCCCTTGGCTTTGTTGGGGTTAGCCACGCAGCCACCGCCAGAGCGCCCGGACCAGCAACTCAACGGCCCAACCGATCACGTACAGGACCAGCACGGCGAGCGCGAGCCACAGAACGCATATCGCCCCTACCAGAATCCAGAACCCCATTACCGCACCCACCTAACGTCAGCGCCGCGCGAGACGGCCCCGCCGATCGCGTCGATATACCTAGACCAGTCGGGCCGCTTCTCGACCCCCGGCGCGAGCCGCACCGTGTCACCGCTCCTCATTTGCCGCACATCCCCCAGCGCTGGGGCAGTGCCAGCCGTCAACCTTTCGTCCATGCCACCCCTTCCGCAGTGACTCACGTGAGTCACTGCCAACAAGAAAGGGCCGGACGGCCCGCAGTGGGTACCGTCCGGCCCTGGCGTCCGTGTCAGTCGTCGTCGCCCGTGGCGTTGGCCATGATGAGCCGCGCGTGTTCCGCGCTGATCCATTCGGCGCGCATGGTTCGGCGCTTCGTGAAGCCGGATTCCGTACCAGTCGGCTGAACCTTGAGCATGGGGCGAAGTCGGCCCCCCTCAAGAACGGCCGTCACCTTCTCAACGATCGCGTCGGACACGCGTACGCGGTTCCCCTGCCGGGCCGCGTAGTTGATGAGGTCACCGGGGTATATCTCTTCCCCTGCATAGTCCGTAACAACGCCCCTCTTAGCCAATGTCCAGCCCTTCGTCATCGTTCACGCCGAAGCGCCTTCGGCGCTCATGGATAACCGCCTTGCGCGCTTCGGGCGGGAACCCCCAAAGGGGCGACGCAACGGTTTCGTCGGTCGCCCCCTTAAGTGCGCGTGCCCAGTTGTACGGGGCATCCTGGTCTAGCTTCGTCACGGGCTTACCGCTCATCCGCGATGGCGTCGTTGTACGACTTGAGCACCTTGATTACGGGCTTGTAGTAGCTGACGCTCAGCCCCTTGTTCTTGCCCTTCTTGATGGTGTACTCCACAAGCTCAAGGGTCAGTTCAGCGAGCGCGGGGCCGTCGATGGCAGAAAGATCGTTCTCGTATTCGTGGAGAACACTTGCCATGACCCAACTACCGGACTGGAACTTGAACTTGCCAAGCTCCGGGTCATCAGCGAGACGGAACGTCACCGTGATAGAGGGGGACGGCCCTAGAAAGTCCTTCGCTGCCTGCTTCCGCTCCGCGAAGAGTTCCGGGCAGTGGCACGGCCGCCCGGCCTTCTCGTCCGGAGAAAGGAACGCGGAACCGTCACAGTGATGAACCAGCTTGTTTCGGTTCCAGAGCTTCAGGTCCGCGTAAATGGCCTTCGGGCCGTCCAGCACAATAGGCACGGTTTCACGGTCGGTGAAAACGTCAATGAAATTCTCGCCCGTGCTGTCCGTCTCGATGGGCTCGCCCCCGAAGAGCTGAGCGACGGCCTGAGCAACCACAGGATCACCCGTGGTGATCCGCCACTCCGAGAGCGCTTCAGGAAGGTTGTCCACCTGTCGCCCGGAGTGAAAGCGCCCCACGGTGTCATCGCTGAACGCCTGCTTGGGCTTGGGCTTGGCGTTCGGGTCGGTGTCGAAAATGGTCAGCAGCGCCATGCGGGCATCTCTCCAAATCGGGGATTGAAGAGGGGCGAACGGGAGAGGTTCCGGGGCAGTGACTCACGTGAGTCACTGCAACCCGCCCGCCTTCCGTCCGCCCCTTCTACTTGGCCTAGAGCGCAGCGGTTTCCCGCCTACGCGTAGACCCCCCGCAGGAACTCAGCACCGGCACGCGTCACGTGGACCGTCCCCGCCTGGTCAACGGTCAGGTATCCGCGCCGCCGCATCTCCTGAGTGGGTTTGTACTTGCGGCGACCCCCGCCGTCGTCCGCAATCAGGTACCGGTCTGCAACCATGACCGCCCGGAGAATCCCCACGGCGATACCCATTCCCTTCGCCACATCGGAAAGCAGGTACCCACCCCTGAATTCCTCCGCCGTGCGCCACGAGACCATAGGAGGGATCGCCTCACGCTGAAGGTAGGCAATCTGTTCCGTCAGCGCCGCAAGCTGTTCCGCCGTGGCGTCGTCACGTACGTATCCGCCCGTGTGCCGGATTGATGGCAGCACGGTTCCCGTTACCCAGCGCTTGAACTCCCGCGCGGCGGGAAGCTTGCTGCCGAAGATCAGCGCGTAGAGTCCGGATTCGTTGACCATTGCGCGCTGACGGCTTACGACTCTCGAACCCTCGCGAACCGCGAGGGTTGCCCGCGTCACATCCTCGGCATCTACGTGCTTTGTGATGGCATCACTTGGGTTGCTGTACCCCAGCACGCGCGCCACATCAGAAGCGACGAACCAAGGTTCTCCGTCGCGCGTCAGCGTGCGGACATCGGAGCCGTTGAACTCGAATACCTCAAGCGCGTTCATGTTTGCCTCTCGGGTGGTAGTTGGGCTTCTACCTCCCTGGGAGCGCAAGGGTTTCCTGTCACCGGGCACGGCGCTGAGTTCCTGTTGTGAGCTGCCCCACACTCTTCGCGATGGCGCGGCCAATGACTGTCCTGGAAACTTCGCGGTCCCACGTGAACACCTTCCTGAGTGCCAGGAAGAACGAGAACACGTCACGGTCAACGCGGACCGGCTTGAATGCCCACTGTTCGGGCGTGATGTGGAGTACGGCCGCCCCGTCGAATTCCGGCATGGGCTCTGACGTGCCGTCCGGCGCAATGATCCGGTCGGCGTGCGCGTAGGCACTCATCTGCAAGGCAACGTCGGGGTACGTGTCCTTGCTGGTTTTCCAGTCCGCCATAAGCAGGTGCGGAGTACCGGACCGGTCCGGGGTCGGCTTCCCGTCATCGTCCAGCCACACCGTGAGTACGGCATCAAAGGAACCGGCGTATCCGTGCTCATCCGACCACGCCACATCTTCCGCCCGCTCAAGGCGGGGGTTCACGGCGTCAAGGAAGTCAACGAAGTTCTTGCGGTAGGGCTCAAGGTCGGGGTGGACCCTGCCGACGTGCTCGCCCCGGATCAGCCGTTCAAAGAGGTCATGCGCGTCGCTGCCCACGTCGGCGCGCATCTTCGTGTACCTACGGCTTGCACCCTTGAGGTAGTCAACGGCCCCTTGCCGGTCGCGCTCTGCCATCTGTGCGACGAACGGCAGTGAGTCAACGGCGAGTTCGGCCGTCATCTTCGCGGCCCAGAACATCAGGAATGGCTTAGGCAGCATCCCGACCACGCTGGTAACGCCGGGCACCTTGATTTCCGGCCGCTCCGGGTGGACGTAGAAGCGACTGCCGCCGCGCTGGATTGTGCGTACGCGTCCCACGCGTACCCCCTTCGTGTAGGTGTCTGTCACCTACTGGGGAGCGCAAGGGTTTCCCGCGCGACCCGCGCTTACCGCTGCAAGGCTCTGAGCAGCCGTCTGCGGGCATGAGAGAGCCCCGCCCGACCACGGGGCCGGACGGGGCTAGAAGGCGCTCAGGTGGGCGCTCAGGGCTTCAAGGTGTCCCCGTTGCCGCCTCCCCCAGTGACTCACGTGAGTCACTGCCACCCCCAAGGGGAAGTTCCCGACCCTCGCTGTGCCGAGTCGGGGACTTCCCGTGTGGCCGGTTGGCCGGTCAGCTCTTCGCTTCCTTGCGGATATCGGCAATCGCGGAGATCAGCGCGTCAAGGATCTCTTCCCGCTCAACTTCGTCTTTGGTCTTCTTGGCGCTCTTCGCGATCCGGATGGCGCTCTTCTTGATCTTCTCGATAGCTTCGGTGGCCTTTTCCTTCCCGCTCTTCTCGCCGTCGGACAGTTCTTCCGCGAGCTGCTTTTCCGCGTCCTCCTTGCTCAGTTCACCCGCTTCAACCTTGGCGGCAAGTGCCTTCTGCTTGTCCTCAAGAGCCTTCTTCGCTTCGCGGGCTTCCTTGGCGATCTCGGCACGGGTGCGGAGTTCGTAGCCGTGGAACTTGGCGACCGCTTCGGACGGCTTGAGGTCCGGGTGAGCGTCCAAGGCGTGCTGCCAGTGCTTCGCCTCTTCCGGCGAGTGGTCCAGCGACTTGAGGTAACGGGCGCGCACGTCCACCATGGCGTTACGGGCGCTCTTCCGGATGCTGCCAATCTCAGCGCGGATCGCGTCGGCCGCTTCGTCTTCGCCCTCTTCGGGCAGGTTCTCAGTCAGCGAGTCGTACACCCGGCCGGAGAGTTGACGGCCCGCGTCAGTGTCCGCGTTCAGGTCAAGGACGCCGTCCACGGTCGTGATGCGGCGGCGGATGTCGAAGATGTATTCCGCGATCTCGTGGCCACCCTTGAACTTGTTGACCGCGAGTTCCTTGACCCGCTGACTTCCCTTAGCAACCAGCTTCTTGATCTCTTCGTCGGCTTCCGCCGCTTCGGTGCTGGTCTCTCGGGTGGCGATTTCCGCCCCCTTCGTGTCGCGCTCCTTCTCCGCCGCTTCGATCTTCTCGCCACGCTCCTTGCGGAGCTGAGCCTTGAGGGCAGCGACACCCTTGCCCTTGAGTACGCTGACAGCGGCTTCAATCTCCGCCTTGAGGGTTTCCGCCCCTTCGGCGTTGCCCTCAATGATCAGCGATGGCAGGCGCTCAATGCTCGCCCGGATCTCCTCAACCTGAGCGTCACGGGGGTCGGTCTTCTCGGCGGTCGCAGTCTGAGCCATTGCGGCATCTTCCTTCTTGTCGGTGGTGCCTTCGGAGCCCTCAACGGGCTTAACAACCTTCGCGGTGACAGTGCGGCCAAGACCAGGAATCTCAACCTCTTCATGCGCCACGGTCACGGGGCCGGTAGGAACAAGCGCGCTGCACTTCACGCACAGTTCAAGAGTCGCCTTCTGTTCGTGCGCAGCACCCCAGGACTTGAACGGGCTCTTGGCGCGGGTCGGGCAGTAGGGGGACCACTTGCCATCAACCAGACGAAGCGCGTGCGGCGTTCCCGAGTAGGCCCCGGTGCTACCAATGGTGACGTCCCCACGAACCTCACTCAGCTTGAGCTTGGCAGCCGCCATGTTCCCTACCCCTTTGGTCCCGGCCCCGCCCCGTGCGGTGCCTTGCGGGGCCAACAGTGGCACACGCGCACACGCGCACGCAAGGCAGTGACTCACGTGAGTCACTGCCTCAAACGCAAGAAAGCCCCCTACCTGCACCGATGCAGGCAAGGGGCTCTCAAGATTGGGTGACGTTCGTTCAGGTCAGCGCGTCGGCAAGGGAGTTGAGGTCATCGAGCGTACCGACGTTGGCAATGGACACGTCGGCCGGATGGCCGTCTAGCGCGGTCTCGCTCTCGTGCGAGTCGGCCCCACTGCTGACACCCGGACGGGTGACTCTCACCAGCTTGAAGCCGCGCGCCTTGAGCGCCGCAGCCTCGTTCGGATAGCGGCAGTCAGTCACCACCACGGGCAGGTTCCATGTGTCGGCCACGGCCACTTTGTCCAGCGCGAGACTGAGCCAGTGTCCGGCGTCATGCTCGCGCATGGACTGCCCGGCCCGCTGTAGCGTGCGGCGGACTTCCGGGAACTCATCCTTGGCGCGCTCCCATCCGATGCGCTGGACAACGGCGCTCAGTCGTGTTGGCAGGGGGCCGTACCCGGACGGCTCGTAGGCAACGATGGGGTCAAGGCTCAGGCTCATGTCTTTGAGCGGGTCAGCGAAGGCAACGCGGGTGTACGCGTGTCGGGTTACCAGCCGTGCGGCAACGGTGTCCTTCCCTGAGCGTGCGCGGCCAAGTAGGGCGATGTGCGGGTAGCCCATGGGGCTTGCCTCCCGTGGATAGCGGCTGTCCCTATCCACGGGAGCGCAAGGGTTTCCCTGGTTACGGCTTGCGGTGACGGGCGACGATTCCGGCCGTCTCAAGCGCGTCCAGGGTCTTGCCGTTCTCAACGCGCTGGACAGCTTCACCGGTACCGAGAACGGCCGCAGCAACACCCAGGATGAGAGCGGACGGAAGCGACGGCACGTAGTGCGCGAGTAGGGCGAGCACGGCGACCAGTACGGCGTAGAGGCGGGTTGCGTGGTCCTTGACGAAGGTCATGAGCGAATCTCCTTTAGGTTACTGTGCGTATGGATTCTGGGGCTCACCGGCCGCCCGAATGTCCGTTTCTTATGGATTCTTGCGGCCCGCGGGATGCACCCAGAGTTACGAACGGGGGACCTTCAGCGCGTCCCATGTGGTCTTGCCGGGCCAGCCGTCAGCGTCGGCACCCCGGTATCCCTGCCTGCGCTGCCACTTGGCGTACGACTGCCGGTCAGCGTCCGTCCACTGAGGACCAGGACCAGACCGGTACGCGGAACACCCCTCAGCCGCAAGGCGCTTGCCCATGGCCGTCACGATCGGACTCCGGGGGTACCGCTTGAACCAGGACGTTCCGGGGAACGGCTGGTATGCGGGCTTGGGCTTGCTGGTCTTGAGCCTCTGGCCCGGCTTGATCAGGTACGGGGCGCGAACGCCGTTGAGGTCAGCGAGCGTCCGCCACTTGACCCCAAGCCGGGAACCGATGGAAGAGAGCGTGTCGCCCCGCTTCACGGTGTACGTGCCGGACGCCCCGCCCCCGCCCGCCCCCTTGTCGGGCGCAAGCGCTCCGGACTTGACCAGGGCATACAGCGCCGGTCCGGGGCATGCGGTCGCGTATCCGTCGCGATGCCCCCTGACCTCCTTACCGGCACCATGGCGACGCAGATAGGCAATCGCGTCCTTGAGTCCGGCCACCTGGTCCGCCGTGGGGCTGTTGTGTCCGGAAGAGCCGACGAACGCGAGAACCGCAAAGTGACCCCGGTTCAGTGCCGTGTTCCCGTTCGCTGCGTTCTGCGCATTCTTGCCGCGCCCCTCAAACACGTATCCGTGCTCGCAGACGGCGAGGTTGTACGCGAAGTCGGCCCATCCGTTGCCGTCCATGTGTGAGCGCTGAAGTTTGCGCATGTACGCCGCGCACGTCGAATGGTCGTCCGTGTCGTACCGGGTGCCGAGATAGTGAATCTTGACGCCCCGGTTTCCGGGTACGGCCTTATGGCCGTTACGGGGCTTGCGTGCGCCCCACTGTGCGCGCGTGACGAACTTCATGGGGTTTGCCTCCTTGGGAAGTGAAAAGCTCCGCCCGGCGTGCTCGGCGGAGCGAGGGGGCAGTGACTCACGTGAGTCACTGCTAGAGCATGGCGAGCGCCATGATTGCCGGGTCTAGCCCGACTTCGCCCGTGGCCTGGTTGACGGTGGTCGGCAATGATGTCCGGCCGCTCGGAATGCACCAGTGCCGCTGAAAGGTGCTGCCGAGAAAGAAGTTTCCGGGGTTCGACGGGGCTTCGTTCTGTATGTGCATGTAATAGAAGTCAGTGGCCGATCCTGCGGATACCAGGAATGCGGCCCAGTACCGGCCCGGTTGCAGCGTGGCAGTTGCGGTCAGCGGAACCGGCACGGCCCCGATGTGGTTGTTCTTCGCGCCGGGGGCGGTGCCCGCGAGCTGACCGGCAGCGGGAAGGTTGGACACCTGACCGGAAGTCGCGACGCGCGAGCCCGCTTCGCTGTAGATGCCCGCGTAGAAGCGCGCTCCCGGAATGAGGTCTGAACCGCCCCAGCCACGGGCGAAGATGACCACGCGGTTTACCTGAGTCGCCTCTGTGATGTTGATACCGCACAGGTAGACGCGTCCGACCACGGCCGCCTTCGCGGACGGGTTGGCTACTGCGGCAGGGTCGACCGACCACGCCTGAAACCCCAGGCTTTGCGGAGTCCACGTGTTCGCCGCGCCACCGCTGATAGCCGGTAGCTGTGTGGCCGGTACCTTGCCCGAACCGTCCAGGGAGGCTACGCCGTTGGCGGCACCCCTAGCGGCAGACGGCACGGCGTCAACGAGGGGGAAGGAAGCCCCGTCGCTCTGCCGGACCTTGAGCGCTCCCCCCTCTGCCCACAAGACGGCCCCGGTGGGGTTGAGTGTCGGGGGTTCGGCCGCGTTGCCGAACGCCATGACTCCGCCTGAGCCACCGCCGAAGGATGCCCCAGCACCCCCAACGCGCGCATCGTTGAACGTGGCCGGTGCGGTAGCGATAAGCCCGGCATTCTTTTGGATTGCGGTGTAGAGCGTCTGGTCCGCGTTGGACGCCTTGAACACATCTGCGCTAGAGCCCGCATAGACGATGTGCAGCATTCCGTCCATGCGCGAATATCCGCCACTGTTGGCGACTGCTTCGACGTCGGCAGCGTTCAGCGTGATATCCGGGCCTAGCTTGCCGTTCACCGTGTTGACGTTGCCGTCTCCGGGGTCGCCCTTCGGGCCTTCGGGTCCGACTGGTCCGGCCGGTCCCACCGGCCCCGTAGGACCCTGTTCCCCCGTCTCGCCCTGGGGGCCGGGAACCGGTACCCAAGTGGGGGTGGTCGGGTCGGCAGGTGCGATATCCGCTAGGTCGACTTCCGGCACGCTGGCCGGTAGCAGCATGGAGAAGGTGCGGCCCCCGATGACGCCGGAAAGATTCTCCTTGACGACGTAGGACCAGCCGGAAGGGTTCATGTCCGGCGCATCGGTTGCCGGTAGGCGAACCTCAAAGCGGCCGTTCTCCGTGAGGTTCGCTACGACCGGACCGGCAACGAATACGTCGGACTGCGGGAAGGTGAGCAATGCGGGGGCGGAGAACGTGACCGTCCCGGTGAGAGGTCGGCCGTCCGGCCCCAGATACGTGCCGTGGACCACCACGGTTGGAATGCCTTCCGGAAGCGCAAGCGCCATACAGCCCCCTAGTGAGACAGAGCAGTGACTCACGTGAGTCACTGCTCTGCGAGTGTGCGTGTTCAGTTACCGGCTCAGGAGTTCAGCGATCTGAGAGCGAAGCTCCGCGTTCTCGCGCCGTAGTGCGCGGACCTCTTCGCGCAGACTGGCAAGCTCTTCCGACTGCCGTTCCGACTTGCTTCGGTAGGCTTCCGCCTCTTCCTTCCATGACGCTTCCATTCCCGCGCGGAACTTCCGCAGCGAGATAGCCAGAAAGACGAGAATGGGGATGGCGATTTCTGCCGCTCCGTAGAGTCGGGCGAAGTCCATGGGGTGATTCCTTACACACTGAAATACGGCTCTGTGATGTCCGGGTCACGACCCCAGGAAGCGCCGCTGTTCTTGACCCATGCCCAGCCCTTGGGGCTCGCTTCCGGAATTCGGTCCTGCGGCAGTCCGACGCAGTACTGCATGGAGCTGAGACTGTAAGAGCCGTAACGGTCGTTGTCGCTGGGCTGGTCGGGAATGGTCACGTACCCGACAAGTGAGCGGTTGTCCCCTGCCTGGTAGGTGACCCAGCGCCACCCGCCGTTGCCGTCGGAGATGGCAAAGGCACCTTCGGTGTCAGCGGGCTCGTCCTTCTCGCGCTTCCACATGCCGAACACTTGCAGTCGGTTTCGCTCGTAGGGCTCCGGGCCTGCCTTGTACCGGTGCTGTAGCTCGATGGTGTAAATGGTGGTGTCGTCGGCGTAGTCCCATCCGAAGGGAATGCCGTGCACCCAGCGCAGGACCACTGAGCCAACACGCCGTTCGGTCCGGCCTGTCAGGTTGAGGACGCTGGACGCGCTGACGATCTCTCGTTCTGCCTTGCCGGTATGCCGGAATGCCGCTAGCCGCACTTCGGCTTCCCGCTTACCGGTGTAAAGGAAGTCTGTAATGAACTTGCATTCCACACGGTCGAACGTGAGGCCCGTAGCATTCGCGATGCTCACGGATGACCAGACGTTCCCGCCGACAGCCGGTCGGCCCTGAGCGGCCCACTCGACGGCCGGATACCGGTCAAAGCTGTTGACGGGTGCTGGGGCTCGCTCAATGGCCGCTATGCGCCGCTTGAGTTCGGAGAGTTCGTTGACCAGGGACGGGGGCACGACGTTAGCTTGGGTTGGCATTGCTCCACAGTTCCTTACTGGCAAGGGCGAGCTTGATGGTTTCGGTTCCGTTCGCGTCAATCGTGGTGCCGCACTCCGTGACCACGAATTCGTCATACAGCGCCACGTACCCCGCATCGACTTCCACGGCCGCGTAATCGCCCGGCACGAAGTCAAGGGGGCTGAACAGGTCGGGGTAAAGGGTCAGCTCAGGAATGGCGACCGGTACGGCCCCGGCGTTGATAGTGGCTTGTGCTTTGTCTAGGAGCGTAAGGGTTTCCTTGACGTCTGAATATGAGCCCACGGCTACGCGTTCAGGCATCCGGTCGGCAAGTGATGGGTTCTCGAAGATGCCAACGATCTTTTCCCCGTTGCCCTTGTCAGCGCCGGTCGCGTAGGCGACGGTACACAGCGCCGTACTGTCGTAACTGACGCCGGTCACGTTGCAGTTCGCGCGGTGCGTCAGCGTGTGCGAGACGGCTGCGCCGGAACGGCTGGATATGACGAAGCGATGCCCGACCCGCTTGCCCGCAGTCACCCAGTAAGGCACGTACCGGAAATTGAAACCGCCGATATTGTCGGCAAGCTCTTCGACTGCTTCGGCAGCGTTCTTGAGTTCGTAGCGGGTCCATACCGTGGTGCGCTTGTGGCCCGTGCTCGCAACCTGGCTGGTGTCGGTGCCAATGCCGTTGTCCGCGTTGAAGTAGGCGAACCAGTCCTTGAGAATCGTTGCTTGTTCCTTCGTCTTGGCCGTCCAGCCGTTGACGAAGTGCCGCCCCTGGTAGTGCGAGTGATAGCCGGACGCGTTGAGCGTCAGCGTTCCCGCCGCGATGTCAGCGGCAAGGGTCCACAGAATCCCGCCCCACACGGGCAAGCCGTCACGCACGACGACAAGCCCGCTCAGTCCGGGGCTCAGTGACTCCGGGTCGGCTTCCGGGGCGAAGAGGGGAACACCTATCGTCGCTGAGCCCGCAGCGTTCAGCGAGTGCGTAAAGCTGATGCCGGTCACCGGCAGCACCGCAACGACATTGCCCGTCTTGAGATCCGTCTGAACGACGGAGTAAGCGGCCGTCACTAAACCCACCTGTTCCGCCACGTGATGCGCGCCGTGGTGGCGCGCGTGACTGCCTCACTCGAAAGGGTCAGCCGGTGGTCTCCGTACTCGAATTCCGGCCAGAACGAACCAGGGGTCACACGGTCGGTGAAGTCCGTCCCCGCATCCGATGTGACCCGCTGCGTTTCGCTGTTGACGGTGGCGTTTCCGCCATAGGTAAGCCCGAAGGTCCGGCCGGTCACTTCGTCCGTCAGAACAATGTTCTTGGCGTTGTCCAGCACGATCACGGGAAGCGCCGGAACCGACCCGGCCTGAGTGAACCTCAGCTTGGGCTCCGACCCTTCCCACGGACTGTCAAGGGTCATCGAGACCAGCGCATCCCCGTATATGTGGGGGTCGGTGGCGAAGAGTTCCACCACCACGTTGCAGACCCGATGCGCGAAGTTGAGGTCAAGCGGTGCGCTTCGCTTGCGGGTGCGTGCGTTCACGAAGGCCGTCCGGCCGCCCGCCACGCCGGGAAACCGGAACCGCAGGGGCCTTTCCCGTTGGGCCGGGCGAAAGGCCGCGTAGACGGCGCTCAGCGCTTCGGAGAACTCTTGCGGCGTGCTGCCGTACACCTCAAGCGTCAGCGTCACCGCACGGCCGTTCATGTAGTCGTCACCCGGATACAGCCCGTGCCGCTGAACAAGGGTCAGATCCGCCGTGCGGATATCCGGAAGCGACAGCAAGCCGTCGACGGCCACAAGGGAAATGGCGGAGTCGGGACGGCCCATTACCAGCCCCCCGAACTCGCACACCCAGTCTTCCAGCTCCGCCATTCCTGCCCCCCCCTGAGAACCGACCCAGTGACTCACGTGAGTCACTGCCTTACCGGGGCGCGATCCGAAGCGCCCATGCCACTTCACGCCCGATCGCGTGCGGGTCCGCGCCGCTGGTCACGTTGACCGTCACTCCCTCGCGCTCACTGGTCGCATGGTTGGGCATCACCGTTGCGCCGCGCGGTAGGTAGACCTCTTCCGGGCCACGCTCACCAACCCTGGTCAGGCCGGATGCCGGACCACCCATGGCCCGGATCTTCGGAATGGGGTTGTCCGGGATGTCGATAGAGAGGCGGCCCCAGCCCAGCTTGTTGGGTATCGCCCAGTTCAGAAGGTCAACAACCCCGTTCATCGCACCCTTCATGGCACGGGTGACGACACGGCCCAGCGAAGCGGCGAACCCGCCTAGCTTGCTCATTCCGTTCTTGAGTCCGTCGACAAGACTGCGCCCGATACCGAGAGCGGATCTCGCCATTGATCCGGCGGTGCGCCCGATAGCGCCGGGCAGCCCCTTGAAGAAGTCGATGACTTGGCGGACACCTTCACCCGCGAATCGCCCCACGGCCTGAAAGGCTTCTCGGGTCTTCTTCTTGATGGTGTCCCAATGCTTGATCAAGAGCCCCGGTCCGGTGAAGTTCAGGAAGAGGTCAACCAGCCAGTCAAAGATGCCCTTGACCTTGTCCCAGACCCATTCAAAAGCCTCTCCGGTCCATTCCTTGATCTTGTCCCAGTTCTGCCAGATCAGCAGAGCCAGCCCGACAATCGCAGCGATGATCAGCGGAATGGGTCCCATGGCAATGAGCCACGCGGCAGCCATGCGGGCAGCCTGAACCATGGCCTGAGCGCCCATGAGCACCCACTGAGCCACCATGATCGCGCCGTTGAGCACGGCAGCGGCGGCACCGGCCACCCATTGCCCGACCACGATCGCGCCGGAGATGACGGCCTGAGCCCCCGCCTTGAGCCATCCGCCCACCACAGACCACGATGCGGCAACCTGAGTCAGCGCTGAGCCCGTGGCGGTTGCCCCAGTGGTGACCCACGCCCCGACCGCCTTGCCCCCGGCAATGACCGACTGAACCCCCCACTGAATCAGTGCGGGCAACATGACGGCCGTCAGCACACCGGCCACGGTGAGAATCGGAGTCCTGTTCTCGTCCACCCAACCGGCGAGCGCAAGGACCTTTTCGCCCAGCCCCTCAACGGCGGGAATCACGGTTCCGCCGATCACGTCAACGGCCAGCGTCTGGAGACCACGCCAAAAGGCCGTGACCTTCTGAGACGCGTTGTCGTGCATCACGTCGCCCGCCCGCTTGGCGGCCCCGTCAACGTTCTCCAGCCCGTTGGATGCCGCCGCCGTAGCCGGGTCCAGCGCGTACAGCGCATCGCCCATGACGTTCGCCGGGTCTCCGAATAGCGCCGCCGCAGCGTTCAACTTCGTCTGTTCATCGGTCGTGCCCTTGAGCGCGTCAAGGGTCATCGTCAACGCCTCTTCGGCGGACTTGCCCCCCTTGCCGATCTTCTCGGCAACGGTGTCCGCGTTGAGTCCGATGCTCTTGTACGCGTCGGCCGTGGCCGTGCCCCCGGCAAGGGCACGTTCCCCGAATTGGCCGATAGCGTCCGCGACCTGGTCCGCGTCGCGCGCGCCCCCCTGTAGTCCCTGGGATATCAGCCCAAGGGCTGTCTTGCCGTCCAGGCCAACGCGCCGGAACTGAGTGGAGTACTCGTTGAACGTGTCGGCCAGATCCTCAGCTTTGTTAGCGCCGTTCTGTGCGCCAACCGTGAGGATGTCAAAGGCTTCTTCCGCGTTCTTGGCTAGCTTCGTCTTGAGCATCTGTGCAACGGCGTTCGTGGTGGGGCCTACGTCGTCCCCCAGCACGGCGGAAACGTCCATCGCCTTCTTGCTGATGTTGGCCATTTCGTCGGCCGTCGCACCCGCAGGAACTAGACCTTGTTGCCATAGGCTTTTCAGCGCCTCATTGGCGTCCGCGATGGATTCGCCGTATCCGGCCGAATAGACCGCCCCCGCAGCCTCCCCCAGCCTTTTCGCCTCAGCGGGATTAGCGCCTAGCTGAGCGGCAAGAAGGTCGTTACTGGCCTCCCGGTCCATGGCCTCTGCGATTCCGGCGACCAGCCCCGCACCAACGGCCAGACCGGCAGCGGCAGCGAAACCGCCGAACTTGTCCGCAAAGCCGCCCAGCGAGTCACCCGCGTCGTCAGCGCCCTTGGCGACTTCGTCCCCCAGCCGCCCCGCCTCTTCGGTGGCTGCCCGTAGCGCGTCCTCAACCTGGTCCGCGAACGCCGTTACGTCCCGCGTACCGTCATCGAGTGAACGGCTCAAGTCGTCCAGATCACCCAGCAACGTAATCGTGATCGGCTTAGCCACGGAACCCCCCAGTTGTTACGCTGCGTATATCCCGCGGTGGCCGGCGAGGGGGGTTTTGATATACGCAGAGTGACAGTTACGTCATGACGGGGGTTCGGCGCTCCCCCGGCACCGGCCCCCCGGAGCGACCGCGCGACGCGCGACGCTCTTCCTTCTGTCGTGCCTCAACGTCGGCAACCATCTGGTCTGTCAGCGTGTTGAAGTCCCTCAGCGAGAGCGCGCGCACGTCCGACCACGTGAGCCCCCGGAAGTGGCCGACCAGCCGCGCGCACGTGACTACTCGCTGAGCGCGGTAGGGTCCTTGGGCTTCTGCTTGAACTGGATTCGGAGCTTGCCCGCGTCCTTTGCCGAGAAGTCCGGGTCATCGCGCCGCTTGATGACTACGGCCATGGCCCGCAGTAGCTTCGCCTTTCGCGCGCCCGGCTTGGCAAGCGCGTCCAGCGGGCCGTCAATGATGTCTTCGATGATGTCGATCTCATCAATGGAAAGGCTGTCGATATCCAGGGACAGCACGTCACCCAGGTCGCCCGTGCTCGCGTGCTTCTTGGCACCCATGTTCAGCTCTCCAACTTGTCTTTGAGTACGGCGGAAATCTCACGCCCGTACGTTTCGGAAACCTTCTCGCTGTTGCGAGCCATAGCCCGGTACAGGAACCGGTTCGGCCGGATACCCCTCTTCGGGTAACCGAAGTGAATCGCCCCGGCATAAGGGGAGCGCGAAGCCGTTCCCGCCTTGATCTTCGCGGAATTGGCCGACGCGACCACCTTGACCGACTTGGCGAGTTTGCCGGGCCGGTACCTCTTGTTGTCCTTCGGTGTGCGGCTGTGCTGCGGAACCCCTCGCTGAGCTTCCGGCCTGACTATCTCCGCCGCCTCTTTGTTGACTTCGCGGACCTTCTTGGAAAGGTCCTTGTCCTTGAGTTGCCGAAGGGTCTTCTTCAGACGGTTCAGCCCTTCGACCTGAACCGAGAAGCGCGATCCCGCCATGCCTCCCCCTCACGCAGTGACTCACGTGAGTCACTGCCTTCGTCACTCACCGGACGGAACGAAACCGGGGGTTGGGGCGACGTACGTGACCTTGACCGCTGAGCGGCCGTCTCCAGGGTCCAGCACACGGAACGGGAGCGAGGTAGCCGTCACGTCGTCAACGGACGCTTCCGGGCTCTCCCCGGTGAACTGGACTGCCGGGCACTCGACCCGCATAGACGCGCCAGGGACCAGGCCCGTGAAGTCCACGGCCAGTGACGCCACCGTGCCGCCGATGAACGCCTCATACACCTTGAGCGTGTCACTCGTGAACTCTCCCTCTAGAGAGCCCTGATACGTCGGCATGGCCGCACGTACGGGGGACTTCTTGAGCGCATTGCCGCGAAGGAAGCGCCGGTCAACCTTCATGCCACGGTCGCCGGTCAGCTCCAGCTTGTTGGCGTCCACGGTGACGGCCGCGCCGTCGATGGTGAGCGCGATTGCCGCGCGGGTCCAGTCGTAGACGTACGCCTCTTCCGGGTACGTGATCGGCAGCGCGTCAGCGGGCTTGTCCGAATGGCTCACGTCCTGAAAGTCGAACGTAGCCGTCAGCGTCACGGGATTCTCTACCTCAGCGGTCAGCTCCCACTCAGTGACCACGCACCCGACGTGCTTGTAAGCAACCGACTTGCCGTCAGTGGTCGGCCGGATCATCTGAGCCGTGAACGAGGGGGACGCACTGTCAGCGCCGCTCTCGAAGACGTGCGTGGTAAGCCCCGTGGACGCGTTGGGGGTTCCCCCGTCGTACGCGTCGAAAGCAGCGGAGAGAACGGCAGCGGCCCCGGCGTCCAGAATGTCAATCTCTAGTTCGCCTTCACCGCCCATGTTGATCACGTTTCGCCGGTCGGCCCGTGCTGTCTGCATACCAGCGCGGAACCCCACGCTTTCGATGAACTCGCGCGTGGTCTTCCAACTGTCGGACTTGCCCTCATAGCCCAGCATGGCCGTTGCGGCGGTGCCGTAAGTCGTCTCTTCGCCAATGCCTATGGCAGCGTCCAGCGCCATGTTTCCCCCTAGGTGATCCGGCCGCGAATCCTCACGCGGACAGTCAGCGCGGCATACGCGCCGTCAGTGCTTTCGGCCGTCTCGCTCTCGGAGGATTCCGGCCGTACATCGAGCAGGCCCGGCACGCGCGCAGGAACGACGGAGCGGCAGGCTTCTGTAATGGCGTCACGAAGGCCGTATACGGCCCTCTCAGCGCCTATCGGGTCGCCCGGCGTGATGACCAGGGCGTGAACGTCCACGTAGCTTGTGACGGCCGTAGGCTTGCGCGGCCCCTGCCGCATGGCGACGGCCGTAAGCTCTTCGTCTCCCGTGGCACCTAGCCACACCTGTTGACGCCGGTCGCTCTTGCCTGTCTCCGCGAAGGTGCATTGCACCCCGACCGGAACGGCAGCCTTGAGGGCATCGAACAGAACCAACTTGGCGTCGAAAACCAGCGCCACGAACCCCCCTCAGATAAAGATGAACGGGAGCCGCACGCGGTACCGGTTCAGTTGCGCGTTCACTTCCGGCAGGCTGGTCGGCCGCCACGTCCCACCGGCTTGAGCCAACTGGACTGAGCCGAACTCGCTTTGAAGCTGTAGCGCCCGGTCCGGGATGCGTGACACAAGGTCAAGGCAGTACTGACGGGCGAGAGTGCGCACACACCAGCGGATCGTTTCTGGCACCTCTTCGGTGCCCTCCCACTTCCGCCCGCAGTAGCTTTCGACTGTCTCAATCGCGTACGCGATAGCGTCCGTCAGCGTCTCATTCGGGAAGAGTTCCACGTCGTCCAGGCCGTCCAGCGACCGGACATCTTCAACCGTCGCGTATGACATGCCCCCCCCTTAACCGGGGCGGGGCAGTGACTCACGTGAGTCACTGCCCCTGTGCCCCTCAACGTACTTACGCCTTCGGAGTGACCGTCAGTACCTTTGCGGAGCGTTCATCCACTAGAAGGCCGTCCGCCCGCTGGACGAACCGGTAAACAATCTGGTCGTTCAGGAACTTCGCATCCACGGACCGCTCAACGCGTAGCGGACCGGCAAGACGGACCTTGTACTTGTTCAGGTCAGCGAAGAGAACGCGGTCATCCGGAACCGCAACGTCGGTGGCGACCGGCTTACCGTTGAAGGTGTCCGGGGCACCGGCCGTTAGCGCGCTCTGCCATAGGTACTGGCCATTGGCATCCTTCAACTTGCGCATAGTCGCAGCGGTCTTGTCGGACACGACGAACACCGCGTTGGCCCGGTAAGACGACGGAAGCTCATAGAACAGGTCAATGAGCGCGTCGGAAACGGTGTTGTCCTTCGCGCCATCGGTCCATGTGGCGACGGCAGTCGGGGCAGCGTTCAGAATGCCCATGGGCTGACCGGTGCCGGTACCGGCTAGGAAGTGCTCACCCATGCCGTGACCCAACGCCGGACCCGCATCCCCGACCAGGAAGCCCACAAGGTCTAGCGCCTGGTCCTGTACGAACTCCGTGCTGACGACCGATGCATAGGCGTACTTGAAGGCACCCATGGGCCGCTGAACGGTTGTCGGGTTGCTCTCCGGAATCGGGCCGTTCTCGCCCACGATGGAAGCGGACGCACGGCCCGTGACAACCGTGAAGTCAATCGGCTCGCCACCCGAAGTGGTCAGCCGCGAAGCGCCGTTGCGCATGACGGTAGACCGCTCAACCGCTTCGGCGAGTAGCTGACCGAACAGGGTGCGCGGAATGACGTTCTTGCCCGTGGTCGTGTCAACGGCGCGCTTCTCCGGGGCGAAGGTGGCAGCCTCCCCCAGCTCAAGCGACCGAAGCTGATCAGCGGCAGCCGATAGCTTGTCCTGAGTCTCACGCTTGCTGCCGGTGCCCTTGAGTCCGGCCATGAGGGACTGTACGGACTCCGTGGCCTTGAGCGCGTCAACGCCACGCTTCACGCGGCCGTCATAGTCGGCAATCGAGTCGAGTAGAGCGGACTCCTTGGCGCGAGCGTCGGCGTCCATCTCCTTACCGGCGAACTCTTCCGTGAGTGCACGAAGTTCGTTCGCTGCCTTCTCGCGCGCCTCAAAGTTCGCGCTGAGAGTCGTTGCGTCCATTACTGGACACCCCCCTTGTAGTAGAAGTGCGCGAACCGATAGCGCGCAGGGTGGATGGGCAGTGACTCACGTGAGTCACTGGGGTCGTCTTCAATGCCGAGAGTCAGCGCCACGGAGCGACTGAGCGCCGCGTCAGTGGTGGGGTAGGCGGGATTCAGAACCGGGCCTAGTTCCACCACGTCCATGCGGGTGATCTCCCGTACCGGTAGGCCGGTCTCCGGGTCATCGTCGGCCGCCCGGCGCTGCCCTCCCTGATCCACGCGGAATGTGAAGGAACTCCCGCGCACGTCCCCGCGCTTGAGGAGTTCGGCAAGGTCACGGCCAACCGTGGTGTCGGGTAGTTCGATCTCGTACCAGCCGCCTTCGGCGTCTTCGCCGGTCCGCAGCGTGCCTGAACTCGCCCGGCCCAAGACGTTGTTGACGTTGTGGTTAAAGGTGGCGATCACGTCGTTTGCCTTGAGCGAGTCGGCACCCGCACCGGGGATGATCCGTTCGCGGAATCCGCCTAGGTTGTGGCTCAGTTCGTTGAAGCGGTAGGCGTACCCGCGCATGGTCACGGTGTCGCCTTCGGTGCTGACCTCAGCCGGTAGAGCCAGGTTCCTTCGTTCCGGCGTCATCCTTCTTTTCCCCCTCTTCGTCGGTGTCGCCCCCGTCTTGTGCAGGGGTGTCGTCCACGGGCGGGGGCTCGATGGCAGCGGGCCTGACGGGCTCTTCGTCGGCTACGTCGGCAAGGTTCATGGGCACGCGGTGCGTTTCTCCCTTGCCGTCCGGCAGGGGCTCCAGGTCTTCCCACGCGCGCACTTCGTCAATGCTGTAAATGCCCTGTTGCAGACCGATTGAGTACATGCTCATGCGCTCAGCCGGGGCACCACGCTGGATACCGTCAAGGCTGAACTTGACGAAGAGCTGACGGTTAGCCGTCTCCGCGAAGATCAGCCGAGTGAAGCCCGCTTCGATGCGCTCAAGCCACGGGCGAAGGCTGAACATCGCAAAGGCTTGGTTCTGCTCAGCGAGCCCGCTACCCCAGCTAGTTGAGTTCGTCGCGTCGCTGATCAGGTGCGGCGGAACGCCGAAGATCCGGGCGATTTCCGGAACCTGAAATTGGCGGGTCTGCAAGAACTGTGCTTCGTCCGGCGAAAGGGTGACCTTAGAGAACTTGGCCCCTTCGGTCAGCAGTGCAACGCGGTGCGCGTTCTCCGCCCCGGAGTTCGCAAGCCGCCACGCTTCGCGGGCGCGCGCTAGCCCCTCTTCGGACATTGCGCCGGGCACTTCGATAATCGCGCCAGGCATGGCCCCGTTGGCGAAGAACTTGGCCCCGTACGTCTGCGACGCGAGCGCGAGCCCAATGGACTCACGCGCGAACGAGATAGGCGAAACGCCGGTGAACTCGCCCGGCAGCATCATGCCGGGGATATGCAGAACCTCACGGGTGGTGTACCAGCCTAGGGCGACTTCGTTTCCGTCGTCGTCATAGTCGGACGCGTAAAACATCTTGCGCCGTCGTCCGTCGATAACCACCGTGTGCGTGTCGATGCGCGACGGGTCCAGCACCTCAAGCCCGGCGATGTTCGGCCCGTCCCAGACAACGGCAAGGTACGCGTTACCTTCGAGCAACAGGCTTAGGACAATCTGACTCAGCAAGTCGATCCGGCCAAGCCCGCCCGGCTCAGCGGTCGGATAGTCAAGCCACATAGGCGACTTGACTTCCTTCCGAACCCCACCACGGCGCGAGTACATCGCAACCGGCAGCGTGGCTATCGTCTCGCTCAGTAGACGCACGCACCCGAAGACGGCCGACACCCGAAGCGCCGCATTGGAGTCCACCCGCTGACCGGCAGCGGACATGACGCCCGGAACGGGAAACAGGTCCGAAGCGTCATCCCACGTTGCCCGCTTCTCGACTTCGGGCGACTGCCCCCGGAAGAGAGCACGCCAAAACCCCATGTGAGTACACCCCCAGCGACTCACAAAACAGACCAGTGACTCACGTGAGTCACTGGTCTTGAGCCGTGCTATAGATCGTCAAAGAATTCGGCGCTACCGCCGAAGGCGAATACAGCCCCGTCGTCTTCCCATGTGGCGACAACGGGAGCATCAACCAAGCCGGGGTTCTCCTCGCGCCACATGACCGCACCGTGAACGGCGAGGATCATGGCAATGGCTAGGTCAATCTTCCGGCGACTCGAAGCGTGCTCTTTGGTGACGCGTGCGCCGTTCTTGTCCTCACGGAGAACGGCATTACCGATGTGCCGGGCAAGCGCTGGGTCCCCGTCATGCGAGAGGCGGCCGTCTCGGCATGCGTCGTAGACGACCTGAGTCGCCGGAACCATACGCTTGAGAGAGTTGGTCGGGAACGCTTCGACCGGCCACCCTTCGGCCTCAAGATTGTCTAGGGTCTCTTCCCAGCGGTACGGGTCCGCGACCAGGTTCCGCACCGTGTACGCGTCCAGCGCGGAACGCAGAGCGTCACGCACGTCGGCCATGGGCACCCGCCAATGCGCATCGTCGGCCGGTGCCTCCCAGTGCCCCAGCACGAACACGCGAAGGTCACTCACGCGGGTAGCGACCAGGGCCGTACTGTCACCCTTCCAAGAGCCGTCAAAGCCCAACACCACGGCGTCACCGGGGTTCAGGGTGTCGTCTACCGCAAGGGAGTCCCAGAGGCCGTGAGGCAGCCACGTAGACGCACCACGCACGAACTGACTCAGACGGTAGATACGGAAGCTAGCTTCCGTGCTCCGATGGGCGGCAGCCTTGAAGTCCTCTTCGTTCAGGATCTCGAAAGACGGGTTGCATGCGCGCCACACTGCCGGGTCTAGGTGGTCGACCTGTTCCCCGATGCGCGGACCCCACGACCGATAGAACAAGGTCGGGTCATTCGCCTCACCGGAGTTGACCCGCTCGCCTTGCTCGCAGAGCTTGGCAAAGGGGCCGTCCGGGTCGGGTCCGGCCGTGCTGACCACCCATGTCATGGGCTGGTTGCGGGCGGCACTGCCCAGCGTGAGCGCGTCGAAAAGGTCGGCCGACTTGCTGAACGCGTATTCGTCCAGCGAGACCGCAGACGGGTTTAGCCCTTGCTGCCGTCCGGCGTCAGCGGAGACCACGCGGTAAGTCGAGTCTTTGAAGCGGATCACGTCGCGCTGAACATCGCAGACAGCAGAGAGCTTAGGACTCGCGTTCACCATCGACTTGGCAGCGTCGAAAACCATGCGCGCCTGATTGCGGTCATTCGCCGCAGCGATGATCTGGCGCTGAGCGTCGGCACGGTCGGCTATCAGGTGGTACAGCATGATCGCGGCGGCAATCGTGCTCTTGCCATTCTTCCTGGCAATGCAGACCACGGCCATACGATGTTTGCGAATCCACCTGCCGAACACGTCTTGCCGAAGTTCGTAAGCGTCAATGAGTAGCTGACGCTGCCAGTCGAGAAGCCGGAACGGCTGACCGGCGAAAGAACCAGTGAGGTTGCAGAAGTTCTCAATCCAGTTCGCCACGCGGTAGCCCTCACTAGGGAACGGCGCGTCAGCGGGAACATGGCGAGCGATGACAGGATCAAGACTGGCCATCATCACCCCCACTCAGTGACTCACGTGAGTCACTGCCCCTAGAAGTCTTCCGGCCCGGCAGCCACGCGGCGCGCTTCCGCCGCCACAATGCCCAGCCGCATACGCGCTTCCGGCGTGAAGCCGATCACGGTCTCTATCGCGCGTAGTTCGCGCTCCGTGGATTCCACATAGCGCATGGCGGGATGAACGGCTGGCTGACCGGTTGAGCCCACGGTCATGAGCCCGTCGTTGTCGACGGCAGCGAGCAAGGCCGCGCGCCGGTCGTGAAGCTCCGCGTACCGCAGAATGATGTTCCTGTCAGTGTCCGGCGAGTACGCGCCGCCACCGGCCGACCAGACCGCGCGCCATACGTCACGGCCAACCGACCTGAGATGAGACGGCACGCGCGGTGCGCGACCTTCATGCACTACCGGGGCGGCAGCCTCAGCGGCAGCGTTGGCGTTCCCCGTCCGGAGATCCGGGCTCTTGCTTCGGGCCACGTTGACACCACCTTCCGGGGGCTTACCGACCCCTTAACGGGTGCCTTTCTCGTGAGCCCAAACAGGGTCTTGACCAGTAGCCGCAAGGGTCGGTCACCCCAAAACGGCGTCACACTTAGCGCGCGTTTTCCGAGCTTGGGCCGGGATCGCCAGCGGGCTCGCTCCGGGAACTTCCGAAGCGCCCCACCCTCCCCGGAGGGTCAGAACGGCCGCTTACCGAAGTCCAATGACGTCTTGGTTCGATGACATCGCTTGCACAGCACTTGCACGTTGCCGTCAACGTCTTCGCCACCAAGCGCGAGCGGGATCACGTGGTCAATGTCCACCTGACTAGGCAGGTACCACCCCAGGCACACGCGGCACCGGCCACCACTGGCGCGACGCACGGCCTTACGCAGTAGGGCAGCGGCGTTGTGGCCACGGGCGATAGCCTCACGGCGCTTACGGTGCGACCGATACGAACGGCCATTCTCGTACGCCTTGTGGTGCGCATGGCACCGGCCCTTATGGGTGGCCCATTCTCGACAGTCCAGGCAACGGGTACGCATGACACCCCCATCCGGGGTGCCCCCCTGCGTTGCGAACTGACCAGTGACTCACGTGAGTCACTGCCCTAACAGGTGCTCGCCCCCGGATTTGAACCGGGAACCTTCGCCTTCTAAGGGCGACGCCTCTTGCCGATTGGGCCAGGCGAGCGCGCGGGGGTCCGGAATCGAACCGGACCTACCGGAGTGTTCCCCACGGTGGCAGCCGTGGGTACTGGTCCAGGGTGCGCCGTACACCAACCCCCATGAGTGAGAGCGAGTCACTCAGTCCGCCGTTTCGCATCGGAAGGGTGCGCGGTAACTCCCGCTCTCACTACTACTAGAGCGCAAGGGTTTCCTAGAGCGCACGGGTTTCCTGGCCATCCGACCCGGATTCTCCCCCCTGTGACGAAGTGACGATTGAGGGGCTCTCTCTGGCTTTTTAATGAGTTTTCATAGGGGTACCTAAAAAAGCTGTTCAGTCGTCACAGCGTCACACCACCCTCGCTGTAGCGGCACACCCGACACACACGGTAGCTGTACGGGCACTCTCCGCAGAGTCATGACCATGACAAGTCTGGATACGCACGTGCGGACATGGGGCGGCCCCGCAAGGTCAGGCTTCACCGGGGCTGCGTCGGGGCTCAGGAGGCCGTCAGCGCCCGCGTGCGGGCACGAGAGAGCCCCGGCAGGGTTCGCGTCCCTGCCGGGGCTGCCTACGGGGCTCTAGGGCCGTCTGAGACCCTGGGAGAGTCCCGGCGTGTTACCCGCACGCCGGGGCACCCCAGCGCTACGCGCTCACCAGCTCCTTGCTCGCTGCTTCGCTCTCGCCCTGGTCGCCTTCGTCGTCCGCTTCGGGTTCCGGCTTAGCCCAGTGGACCGTTACGCGGTCGGCAATGTCCCTGAGCTTGCCCGTCGTACGTGGCCCAATCTCGACGTGGTCAATCCAGAAGCTCAGGAACTCCCGGCGCTTGATCAGTCCCCACCGAGACCAGAGCGAGCCCGGCCCAATCGGGTCTTCGTCCGGCGTGCCCTTTCGCCAGTCGTCCAACGGCACCTTGACGGCCTTGACTTGCTGCGCCCGAAGCTCCTTGATGCGTGCCCGGCAAGCCTCTTCGGTCCGCTGCATGGACTGAACGGCTTCCGTGAAGGCTGCCCGACCCACATTGCCCTTGTAGAGACCGGCTTTCTTGTCGGCGTAGATCTCCAAGAGGCTCTGTTCCGTGTGCTTGAGTTGGGCCTCAAGTTCGTTGCACTCGACCGCTACGCCTGCCGTGTCTTGCTGCCGGGCGAACCTCTCGGAGACGGCGGCCATGAGTGTCATGTCGTCTTCGTTGGTGGGGTCCAGGTTCACCAGCCGTGCCCACACCTTGCGGGCAACGTATTCGTCGGTCTCGTCCACGCGGACGCTCACGCGGGTCACGCCCATTCGCTTTGCGCCGCTCCCGTCCCGGTTAGTGCGGTAGCGGGGGACTCCGTTAGTCATCGTCGTACTTGTGGTGGCCCCGCAGTAGGAGAACATGATCGGCCAGCCGGTCAGTAGATAGGTTCCGCCGTGGTACGGCCGACGCTTCTTGCCTTCCGTGGAAATGGCCGTCTGCAAGACGTACCACTCAGCGGGGGTAATGATCTGGTCGTGCACGTGGATGGGGTCGCCGTTGTCGTCGCGCCGGATCTCCCACTTGTCCGACGTGACACGGTTCGCGGCCATGCCCGCTATTCGCGGGTCGCGAAGGGTGCGCAACACGGCTTGCGGAGTCCAACGCGGTTCCGGGTGCTGCTTGAAGTTTCCGCGCTTCCGGCGAGCGGCTACACGGGCCACACCTTGCGGAGTTCGCCATCCGGGGGCCGGGTGCTCAGGGTCATTCGTCAACTTCTCGGCAATCTTCCCCGGCGTAAGCCCCTGCTTCTCCGCCATTTCCCGCATAGCGAGAACAGTTGCGCGTCCGCTCTCCGTCGGCGTGATCTTGACATATTTCACGCCATCAGGAGTGAACTCCTTCACGTTCTCGCCCCAGAAAGGCGCATTGCCGGAAACGTGGCCGCCTGCCTTTCTGGCAAGCTCTTTAGTGTTCACGATGAACGCCGACTTGGTGTCGGACTCCTGCTTTGCGAGTCCGGCGATGATCGCGAAGATTCCTGCGCCGATAGGGTCGCTGGTGTCTAGGTACGGTTCACGGACGCTCACCAGGGAAACGCCGTTGTCCCTCATGACCTTCTCAATGGCGAAAGCCTCTTGAGCACCCATCCGGGTCAGTCGGGACAAGGTGAATATGACCACCACGTCACACTTGCCGTCGCGTACCCACTGCATCATGTCGTCAAAGCCGTCGCGCTGAACGCTGGGGTCCCAACCGGACTTGCCCACGTCCCGGAACCGCTTTACGACCCGGTACCCGCGTGCCGCGCAGAGCGCTTCCCCTGCCTCCCACTGCATGAGGGGGCTTGCGTCGCTGCCGTCTTCGTTGAGCTTGCTCTGACGCGCGTACAGAACCGCGCGGGGCCGGTCGTCGGCCGCTTCGTTCGCTACGTGCCCGTTCAGGGTCTTCGGTGACATGCGGTCGGGTCTCCCTCTCCTTGGTTACAGGGAGGGGGAGCGCAAGGGTTCCTTACGCGGGGTCGGGCGCTCCCCCTGGGGGAGACTTCACATGCTCTTTTGACCAGACCGTCGCGGTCACCTCGGGGAGCGCGGCCGCCGTCACCAGGTCGGTGTTCTCGGGCAGCGGCAGCAGCTGTCCGGTCGGCACGGCCACCTTCTCGGCGTAGCCGCCGCCGACCAGCAGGGCGCACACCTCGTCCCCGACCGACCAGCCGCTCACACCGGGGCCGAGCGCGGCGATCCGGCCCGAGCACTCAAGTCCCGGATACGGGGACGAGCCGGGCGGCGGGTCGTAGAAGCCCTGTCGCTGGAGCAGGTCGGCGCGGTTGACGGCGCTGGCCGCCACCTCGACCAGGACCTCGCCGTCGCCGGGTACGGGGTCGGGGACCTCCGCCCAGACGAGCGCGTCGGGTCCACCGGGTTCCGGGATCGTGATCGCATGCATGGCGGCGAGGCTACTCGTCCCGCCGCGCCGCCCGCCCCGCCGCCCGCCGCGCCGCCCGTCGCACTGGCTCAGAGGTCCTTCGGCGGGCGGATCGGGGCCACCGGGGGCGTCGGCGTGACCCGTACGATCGTGATCAGACGGTCCGTCAACTGCAGTGGGCTGGCCAGTGGATCGTCGTAACCGAGCAGCCGGTGACCGCGCACCACGCTCACCACGAGGTCATCGGTCTCCCGGACGCTCTTGCCCACCTCGGCCTTTATCACCGGCCGTTCGACGAGGTCGAGCCCGCTGCCGTGCTGGATGAGGTCCTCCAGGACGTTGCCCGCGCGGGGGCTGAGGACGGACAGACCGAGCAGGCGTCCGGCGGCGCTGGCGCTGGTGATGACGGCATCGGCGCCGGACTGGCGTAGCAGCGGGGCGTTCTCCTCCTCACGGACGGCGGCGACGATGTTCGCGGGGCGGTTCATCTGTCGTGCGGTCAGCGCGACCAGTACCGCGGTGTCGTCGCGCTGGGTGGCGATGACGATCTGACGGGCCTTCTGCGCCTCGGCGCGAAGCAGGACGTCGCTGCGGGTCGCGTCGCCGACGACGCCCGCGAAGCCCTCCGCCGTGGCGGCGTCGATGACCTTGGCGTTGGGGTCGACGACGACGACCTTGTCCTTGCTCAGGCCGGTGGCCAGGATGGTCTGGACGGCGGAACGGCCCTTGGTGCCGAAGCCGACGACGACCGTGTGGTCACGCAACTGGGACCTCCAGCGTTTGAGCCGGAACTCCTCGCGGGTGCGCTCGGTGAGCACCTCAAGGGTCGTTCCGACCAGGATGATCAGGAAGATCACGCGCAGTGGGGTGATCACCAGGATATTGACGAGTCGGGCCGATTCACTGACCGGGACGATGTCGCCGTAACCGGTCGTGGAGAGGCTGACGGTGACGTAGTACGCGATGGAGAGGAAGGTGACCTCGCCGTCCTCGGCATTGGCGTCCCGGTATCCGTCACGGTCGAGGTAGACGACGAACATCGCGGTCAGCAGCACCAGGATCGCCATCGCGAGCCGGGTGCCCACCTGGCGCAGCGGGTGCGTCATGATCCGGCGCGGCAGCTTCACCTTGTAGGTCGTCAGGTGCTCGTCGGCTTGACGCGCGATCGCATCATGGCCGGGGAGTTTCACGTGAAACGCTCCTCGTTCATCGCCGTGCCTCGCACCTCGTTCTGCACCTTCACCACATTCCCCAGGGCAGTTCCAGAATCTCCAGTTCCTGGCCCTGCAGCGCCCCGCCGGGCGGTACGATCGCCAGGCCGTCGGCGACCGCGACTCCGCGGAGCATCGCCGGACCGTTGAAGCGCAGGGGCACGGCCTCATCGGCCCGGAGGGCGACGGGCACCAGCCGGGTATCGTACGGATGCCCCTGGATCTCGTCTCTGGTGGGGGTGCACAGCGGCGCGGGCGCACGGCCGCCGGACAGCGTACGGAGCAGGGGTTCGGCCAGCGTGAGCAGGCCGGAGACGGCGGCGAGCGGGTTGCCCGGCAGGCCGACCAGATGCCGGTCGCCGTCGAGGCGGGCCAGCAGCATGGGGTGTCCGGGGCGTACCTGGACGCCGTCCACCAGGAGTTCGGCACCCAGGGCGCGCAGCGTGGGGTGCACGTGATCGACGGGGCCCGCGGCGGTGCCGCCGGTCGTGATCACCAGGTCGGCCGTGGAGTCCGTGAGCGCCCGGCGCAGGGCCTTCGCGTCGTCGCCGAGCCGCTGGACGGCGGTGACTTCGGCGCCGAGCGCGCGCAGCCAGGGGGGCAGCATGGGGCCGAGCGCGTCCCGGATCAGGCCGTCGCGCGGACGGCCCTGGGTGAGCAACTCATCGCCGAGTACGAGGACTTCCACGCGGGGGCGGGGGTAGACGGGCAGCGCGTCATAGCCCGCGGCCGCGGCGAGACCGAGTGCGGCGGGGGTGACGGGCGTCCGTGCGGGGAGCAGCTGGTCGCCGCTGCGGCACTCCTGGCCGCGCGGCCGGATGTCCTGGCCGGGTACGACCTCGCGCTGGGCGTGCAGTCTGCCGTTGCCGTCGGCGCGGCCGTACTCGCTGCGGAGTACGCCGGTGGCGTCCTGCGGGACGCGAGCGCCGGTGGCGATACGGATGGCTTCGCCGTCGGCGAGCGGCTCGGGGAGCGCGTGCCCGGCGAGGACGCCGTCAGCGCGTACGGTCCAGGGGCCTGGGCCCGCGACGGCCCAGCCGTCCATCGCGGAGGTGTCGAAGGACGGCAGGTCGGTGAGCGCGGTGAGCGGGGCGGCGAGCACCAGGCCGAGTGCGCTGTCCAGGGGGACCAGCGTGCCCCCGCCCGGACCCGGTCCCGGCGTCTGTGCGGGTGCGGGTGCGGGTTCCCCTGTGGGGGTGGGTGCCGGTGTGGGGCGTGCGGCGGCGCGGGCGGCTCGTACGGCTGCCGCGGCACGGCTACGGGCCTCGGGCCAGGAGGTGCCGGTGGCGTGCGAGCGGTGTGTGTGCTGGTGGCCGGAGGCGGGGGCAGAGGCGGGGGCGGGCACGCTGGCCGCCCCCTGCTGACGCGAAGCTGGCTGGCTCTGGGCGCGGTGCGTCTGGGTTCGGTGGGTCTGGGTTCGGTGGCCGTGAGCAGGGTCGTCCTGGGTTCGGTGGGCCTGGGCGCGGTGGGCCTGAACGTGATCGTCCTGGGGCCGGTGGCCCTGAGGCCGGCGGCCCTGGGCGTCCTGGTCCTGGACTCGACTCCGCTGCGCCTGGGGGTCCTGGGCGCTGATGTGCTGGTCGACTGGGCGTGGGCCGGGGCCGCCGCGCGACGCGCGGTGCGCCCGCTCGGCGTCCGCGCGCGCCTCCCTGACCAGGGCCAGGGCGTCGTCTACGGCCAGCTCCTGATCGTCCCTGCCGTCCCTGCCGTCCCTGCCGTCTCGGGAGGCTCGGCGGTCCGCGCGGTCCTGGCCGCCTCTGCCGCCTCTGCCGTCCTGGCTACCCCTGCCGTCCCAGACGTCCTGGCCGTCCCTGCCCCCTCGGGGGCTCGTGCCGTCCCTGTCCTCCCTGGGGCCCCCGCCGTCCTGGCCGTCCCAGGGGTCCCCGTCATCCCAGACGTTCCCGTCGTCCGTGGTCCAGGGGTCCCTTCCGGCTCGGGGGCCGCTGCCGTCAAGGGGAGCCCGGCCGTCCGGGGTGTCCTGGGCGGGCTGGCTGGCCTGGCGGGCGGCTGCCGCGGGGCCGTGGTCCGGCGCGTCGTACCCGGTCATCTCGCGTCCGGCCCCGTCTCGGACGGGGCTCCGGCCTTGTCGCCCTCGGCTGTGCCCGCCTCGTCGGCCCAGCGCGCCGCGAGCGCCGCGGCCTTGCGGGCCGCGTCGGCGACGGCCTCGGGCCCGCCGTCCTGGGCCCGCGCGGCGGCGTACCCGACGAGGAACGTGGTCAGCGGGGCGGCTGGCCTGGCCACGCCGTGTGCCGCGTCGCGCGCCAGGTCGAGCAGCCCGGCGGTGTCCACGTCGAGGTCGATGTCCAGTTCGTTCTTGACTGCGGCAACCCATTCATTCAGCACGTGCTCATGCTCCCTGATCCGCGCGCGGGCTTCGGCGATGTCCTCCCAGGTGTCGCAGTCGAATGCGGCACGGGAGTCGTCGGGTCCGGTGACCCTGGCGAGCGCGAGCTCGGCGGTGAGCAGGCGCAGCGGCAACCCGGTCAGACCATTGTGCCTGGCGGCGATCCCGGCGATCGCGCGGCGTAGCGGCGCGCTCCGGTACGCCGCGACCAGCGGCTGGTCACGGCCCTCCGCGTCGACGAGCAGCGCCCCGTCGACCGGCTCGGCGTCAAGCGTGGCCAGCAGCCGCCGGACGGTCGGCTCGCCCAGAAAGGGCAGGTCCGCGGAGAGGACGAGCACGTACGCGGCGGTCGTTCCGCGCAGCCCGGCGTCGAGCGCGGCGAGCGGCCCGCCGCCGGGCGGGTCCTCGCGGGCCCACCGCACGGCCCTGGCGGTGGGCCCGCGGTCCGCCACCACGACCGTGGCGGCGGCATCCGCGCAGGCGGCCAGCACCCGGTCGAGCAGAGACCGGCCACCCACCCGCACACCGGGCTTGTGCACGCCGCCGAGCCGTCTGGCGGCGCCTCCTGCCAGCACTACGGCGTCATACGGGGTCATCCCCCGAGTATGGGCCCAGGGCGGGCGGCCGTGTGGAGCCGTCCGGCCTACAGGGTGCGCAAGAGCACCGCGGGCTGTTCGACGCAGTCCGCCACATAGCGAAGGAACCCGCCCGCCGTCCCGCCGTCGCACACCCGGTGGTCGAAGGTGAGGGAGAGCTGCACGACCTGGCGTATCGCCAACTCCCCCTGATGCACCCACGGCTTGGGGACGATCCGGCCCACTCCGAGCATGGCGGCCTCGGGGTGGTTGATGATCGGCGTGGAGCCGTCGACGCCGAACACGCCGTAGTTGTTCAGCGTGAAGGTTCCTCCGGTCAGGTCGGCCGGGGTGAGCCGCCCGGCCCTGGCCACCTCGGTCAGGCGGCCGAACTCGGCGCTGAGGGACTCCGCGTCGCGTGCCTGGGCGTCGCGTACGACGGGGACGACCAGGCCGCGCTCGGTCTGCGCGGCGAAGCCTAGGTGCACCTCGGTAGGGCGTATGACCTCGCGGGCGGCCGTGTCGACCGTGGAGTTGAGCTCCGGGTAGCGGGCCAGCGCGGCGGTGCAGATCCGGGCGAGCAGGGCGAGTACGGAGATCTTGGGGCCGCCCGCGGCGTTCATGGCCGCGCGGGTGTTCATGAGCTCCGTGGCGTCGGCGTCCACCCAGCAGGTCGCGTCGGGGATCTCGCGGCGGCTGCGGGAGAGCTTGTCGGCGACGGCGCCCCGCACACCGCGCAGCGGAATCCGCTCCCCGGACGCGGCGGTGACCGCCGCGACGGTGGGCTCAACCCTGGCGGGCTCGGTTCCGGTGACCGCGGGCTCCATCCGCCGCGCCGCGCGCGTCCCGGCGGGCTGAGGCGTCTGGGCCGCCCGCAGCGCGTACTCGACGTCGGCGCGCAGGATCAGCCCGTCGGGCCCCGAGCCCGCCAGCTCGCGCAGGTCGAGGCCGTTCTCCCGAGCCAGTCTGCGCACCAGCGGCGAGATGACCGGCACCGGCCCCTCCTGGTCGAGACGCTCCGCTCCAGCGTCCCGCCGGGCCAGTGCGCCCGGCCCTGCGCCCGGCCGTCCGGCCGGTGCGGACGGCCCGGCGTCCGGCCGCGCGGCCGGTGCGCCCCGCGCGGGGGCCGGTCGCTGTGTCACAAATCCGCGCCCACGACACGCGACACGTCATCTCGTATTGCGTCGTGTGCTTTAAAT